>JAPPIY010000162.1 GCA_026914095.1 Oligoflexia bacterium | reverse complement strand
GTATAAAACAAAGCCATGTAAAGTCTTTTTGACATTCTCTAAAAAAGCTTAAGGCTTTTGTAAATTTCTTCAATTTCGGCATAATTTTTAAAATTATTATGTTTTTTATATCCCTTTAATAAAATCCCTGTCTTTTTTATTAAAGTTTGTTTAACTTTTTCTCTTTCTATTACAGATAAATTTTCATCTTTTAAAAAAGGCAATAAAGCTTTCACTCTCCAATAATCCATAGCAAAATATTTTTTAGACAATTGATCGAGATGACCCCCATATTTAACAACTAAAGCGGCATCCAAAAACCCCACTTCATACCGAGAACAAAATCTCAACCAAAAATCATAATCCTCACACACCGGGAAATCTTCTTTAAAAAAACCTATTTCATTAAACACTGTTCGTTTGATTAGAACAGCGGAAGGGCTGATACAACACAAATCAACAGAAGGAGTAAAAATCCTTCCGCCTTGCTTTTTATGCTGTTTTTCCTGGTTTAAAACTTTTCCATCTTTAATCCAAAGCTCATTACAATGAATCAAAGAATAGTTTGGATTTTTATCAGAATACTCTATTTGCTTTTCTAACTTATGAGACAGCCACTCATCATCAGAATCCAAAAAAGCAAGCCATTTTGCTTGGCTGTGTTTGATCCCATAGTTTCTGGCATAACTAACCCCTTTATTTTTCTCTAGCTTTAAAAGCCGGCTTTTATCTCCATAAAACTCTTCAGAAGTTCCATCTGTAGAGCCATCATCCACAATAAAAAGCCTCCAATTTTGATAACTTTGATTATAAATAGAAGAAACAGCCCGTCTTAAAAGCGGTTTCCTATTATAAGAAGGGACAATAATATCTACTAAATGTTGAACTTTTTTCGCCAAACTTGTATTTGGTTCACAGTGTCTGTGGCGCCTTTATTCTCTCTGTTAATACGAGCCAAAAGCTCTCTGGCTTTTCTAACACGGTTATGAGCAATTAAAACTTCCAAGTAAGACTCCATAACTGTCACCATCAATACATGGGGTTTGTTTCTCAAAATAATATCAAAATATTTAATAGAGGCCTCTATATCTCCCGTTTTAGCTAAACTATGAGCGTAATAATAAGCCGCTTTGTAGCTTTTTCCCTGTTTATTTGAAAAATAATGGCTGTAAGTTTTTTTTGCAGCCTCAAATTTCTCTCTCTTAAACTGAATTTCCCCAAGCTCTTCTAAAAAAGCCACATCCCCTGTTTTTTCGTAGCTCAATTGATAATTATGCTCTACACAGTCATACTTTTTTAAATCCATACAAATTTTTATTTTTTCAGAAGGACTGGCAAAAAGAACGCCAAAAGCGTGAGAGCCCCATTGGAAAAAATGAAACAAAGAGCCAGCAACTAAAGTAAAGGCCAAAATCATACCAACAATCACTGCACTTTGAGACGATTCTTCCTTTTTGGAGTAAGTCCAGCCACATTTACATATTAAAGTCTGGCTGACTCGCTCCACCTGACTGCCGCATCTTGGACAATTGCTCATAATCTTCTCCTTTCTGTAAAACCTTATTATAAAATTCGGACATTATGTTTAAAAACTTTAAAAAATTATTTATTACGGCAATATAGCAAGCTGTTTGTCTAGTTATCTCCCCCAACTGCACAAATCAATCCTAAGTCAAAAGTCTAGGTATTTTAGATAATTCCCGCTCATTTTGAATGATTTTTTAAGAATTATTATAGTGTAAAATAATTGCGCTTGTGATTCTCTCAAAGCCTTTATTTATAATATTTTGATGGTAAAATTAAGTTTGGCCATTTATCAGCTCTACAAGTTGAGTTATCAACAAGAATTTCTTACTAAAAATGGGCTAAAAGTTTAACATACTTTGTAATTCAATGATAGCAGGCTAATTCACTAGGCCACTGTGAAAAGTTATACATGATTTCTCAATAATAAAACAAATTTTTTAGCGAGGCTGTTTTTAAGCCTTTGCTTTGAAAGTTAAGCGTATAATTCCTGTTTCTTAGCCTATTCTGCATTTTTTCTTCTTTTTAGGCTTGTATTTATGGGAAAGCATGGCTTTGATAATCTTCTCAAACTCTTTCACGGTAGAGTTTTAAGGCTTTGTTTTGCGAAACCAAGATATAATTCCCCTTTAAAAGCTGTTTTTGACTTGCAAAAAGGCAAGCTATTTTATAAACAGTTTGATATACTGAGCCTGTTTGAATTTTAAGTTTTTTCTGGAGATTCCCGCTTGCGCGGGAATGACTGTCATACTGAATTTTCAAATAGGATCAGGATAGTTTGTTTTTTAAAAAAACCGCTATGATTGACCAGAGACTGTTAGTAACAAATTTAGAGCTTTGCGTTCAAAAATTAGGGCGAAAGGCCGTCCCTAAAATGGAAGTCTTACAAGCTCAAAAGCTGGTTTTAGAAAAGAATGAAAGCATAAAAAAAGTAGAGGAGTTTCGCCATCAAAAAAATCAAAAATCTAAAGAAATTGGCAGGCTAATGGCTGAAAAAGAAATAGAAAAAGCCAATCAGGCCAAAAAACAAGTCGGGAAATTAAAAAGTATTTTAGATCAAGAAGAAAAAAAGCTCAGTGAGTTAGAGAGCAAAGTAAAAAACTGTTTGCTCCATATTCCCAACTTTCCTCATGATCAAGCCCCTAACGGGGAATCCAGCGCAGACAATGTGGAAATATTAAGAGAAAATTTTGATTCAGACTTTTTCAACTCCAAACAGTTTTTGCCGCATTGGGAAATCATGGAAGAGCTAAATATCTTTGACCAAGCAAGGGCTGGCAAAATCACCGGCTCTATGTTTTCCATATTAAAAGGCTCAGGAGCTAAGTTATTACGCTCTTTAATTTCCTTCGCTTTTGATATTTTTGAAGAGGAATTTACAGAGTTTGTTGTCCCTTCTCTAGTGAATACCGCCAGTTTAACTGGCACAGGACAGCTTCCAAAATTTGCCGATGATGCCTATCATATAGAAAAAGATGATCTTTGGGCTATACCCACAGGGGAAGTCCCTCTCACAGCCTTGCACCAACAGGAGATTTTAAATGAAAGAGAACTGCCTTTAAAATATATGACTCACACCCCCTGTTTTAGAAGAGAGGCTGGCGCAGCGGGACAGGAAAATCGGGGCCTGCAAAGACTCCATGAGTTTCATAAAGTAGAGCTGGTTAAAATCTGCAAAGCCTCTCAATCCGAAAAAGAGCTAGAAAGCCTTTTAAAATCCGCTTTAAAGCCCATTCAGCTTTTAAAACTCCCCTATCGCGTTTTAGATCTTTGCGCGAAAGATCTCACTTTCGCTTCGGCTAGAACTTATGATATTGAAGTTTATTCGCCAGGAACAAAAACCTGGCTGGAAGTCTCATCTGTAGGCTTATTCACTGACTATCAAAGCCGGCGCTCTCAAATTCGCTACAAAGAAGGAAAGCAGATTTATTACCC
>JAPPIY010000247.1:3227-3454 GCA_026914095.1 Oligoflexia bacterium | reverse complement strand
TTGTTATCCCCATCAAATGTAACGCTAATGGGAATATCCTCAGACGGCTTTCGTCCTCTCTCATGGATAATAATAGGCGCAAATTCTTCCACTAGAGCTTTTTGAAGATCTTTTGAAAGTGGGGGGGGGGGGGGGGGAAAAATTGTTGGGGGTTTTAATAAAATTTACGTTTTGTAAGGGGGAAATAGGTTTTTGGGGTTTTAATGGTATTTTTTTTTTTTAGTTTT
>JAPPIY010000247.1:0-3217 GCA_026914095.1 Oligoflexia bacterium | reverse complement strand
ATCTTTTTCCGGTGTTAATAGAAATTTCCTCTTTGAAAGGCGCAAATCGATTTTCTGGAGTGAAAGCTAATTTTATTTTTTCAGTTTGAGGTGGCGGTAATTTAATTTGAGATATATCTAAAAAATTATAAGACACATATATGATTGCCTCTACAGCCACAACAAAAGCAACAAGCAGAATTGCAAAAATCAAAAAACTTGTTTTTAGTTTTTTCATACATTTTATTTTGACTTGTTTTTATCAGTGTTTAACACAAAGCCTTTTTTTCTGGACAGCTCCAGCCATTCACCGTTAGATCTGTTTTTTGCTTTTACTTTATTGTATAAATTTATCTTATTTAATAAGACAGGTGAAATGTTATTTCTTTTATAGAATTTTTGTAGTCTCTCTAAATATAATTTTTCATTCAATCTCCAGAGCTTCTGTCTGACATTGTAAAGAAGAATCTCTCCAATATGTGAAACCAGACCGCACTTTTCTAAAGAATGAAATAGCTGATTTGTATTAAATGTCTTATGCTTTTTAAAATTTATATTTGTAGTAATTACGATCTCTAAATCGGGATGATTGAAATTCCTCCATTCAATACAATGAGGGAGTATCATAGAAAAGGGTATACTGGTAAAATGATACCTGCTTAGACCGGGGAAATAAGCTCTGTAAGACTGCAAACTAGCGGCCCTGTATAAAACCCGAATAGCATATTCAGTTTGAACAGGAATAAGTTGAGATCCCGCTCCACTAACTATTACCTCATTATCATAACAAACCCAAAAAGCTCCCTCTTTCCCTTTTAATTCCTTTAGTTTAATGCTTTCATAGCTAGAATTGTTTACAATTCCCTCTTCCTTACACTTTTGACAAAACAAGTCCAGATATTTTCTCTGATTTTCAGTATAAAGAGCTACATTCAATGTTGAATCCTCCCCATAAAATAAAATCCCTTATCTATCTGCCTCACTCTATCCCCAGTTTTTAAGAAATTGTTAATATAAACATTTTCCCCCGAAAGAAACAACTCATTATCAGTGATTTTATAGTCACACCAACAATTTGTCCCTAAAAAATGAGCTAGATTTATTTTAGAATATAACTTATCCACCTCCTGCTTTGACTTAAATGAATGATTTAGAATAATGGGACCCGCTTCCGTCATTCCATAATTGACAATAAATTCATCAACTCGACCAACAAAAAAATCAGCCAGTTTTTTGGATACAATATCTGAACCACAAATGATTAACCTGTAAGATTTAAAATTAATTTTATTTTGTTTAAAAGCTTTTATCAATAATTCAGCTTGTCTTGGAATAAGATGAGTGACTGTATAAGGCGCTTTATTTATGACAGAAGGAATAAACTTACGAATATCCACTGTAGCCCCTACATAAAGCCCAGGTAATGTTTGAACATGAATACCTCCTGAATGAAGTAAACTGGAAACTGTTAAAACTCGATCTTCCTTCGTCAGTTTTTGAAGTTTAATGGAATTTAGAAGATTGCTGTATACCATCTTAGCCGGCTGTCTTATAAATTTTGGCTTTCCCACGGAGCCGGAAGTTCTTAGAATTATAGAAAATTCTGAAAAAAAATCAGCATCCAATGATGCTCTAAAAAAGCCTTCCAATCCAAATTTATCCTTAGATATGATAATAGGTTTTTTCTGAAATTCTGCAGAAAGTATATCTATTATGACATCCATAGAATTGACAGATGACCAAATAATGCGATCGGTGGAAGACCGGGAAACAATTTTATCCCAGAGCTCTGACCAAGATAAGTCATTTAAAGAGTCTTTGTTAGGAAGTTTTTTAGCCCAGTACTGTATTTTATCGATTATTTTCACAACTTAACCCTTTTCAATGTTGTCTCCACAAAACTTTTGACATTTGTAAGGAATTTTCTCAGGGTCTCCTGACACCCATTTTTTCTCCAGTTCCCGGAGAATAGGATCCGATAAAATATCTTCAATCCTTCTCTTAGTTATATCAAATTTTTCTTTATTCACTACAAAAAAATCTCTCTTCCAATAGCGATGAAAATGACTAGTGAACCAGCAAGGAAACCATTGACCTTCGGCAGAAATATAATGAGGCCATCCTTGCTTACATTTAGGTGAGATTTTAATTGGTTTCATACAATTCAATTTCCAACTTGGGTTTCTCCAACTTTCATTTGTTGCATATACAAAGGCAAGCTGTCTGTTCTCAAATTAATGTTGAAAACAGAGTTGAATTTCCTTTTTAAACTGTAGGGGCCTTCAACATCTTTATAGTCTTTTGTAACAAAATCTTCACTTGGCCGTAAATGCTCCATCCAATCAGAAACATTATCTTTAGGCCAATAAGGCTCGCTCCAGCGATCACTTCTTTTTAAACTGAAATAAGCCACTCCCCAGCTTTTAGCCAAGTGTATAGCTTTTGATATTTGATGTTCGTTGTGTTTAAAAATAATAAATTTCCATGTTGTTTGCAGTTTTTGAGCTGATAGCTTAACAGCTGATTCAATTGACCTCCAATGAGCATGAACACGATAAATACTGTTTGTATCCTCCAAACCATCAATAGAAAATATAATATGATCCGTTTTTGACAGAATATTCAAAGTATTTTCCCACCAATTTTTCGATCTAAAGCTTCCATGAGTATTAATATTAAGTTGCGCTTTTGTAGTGTTTTTTAAAGCTCTCAAAAAAGAATGGAAATTAGGATGTTGAATAGGATCTCCGTTAGCCCCCGTTAAATATATTTTTTTTAGATTATCACTAAAATTTAAATGATTCACAAGAGAGACAGGCATATCTAATTTGGAATTGAGAAATTGAGGAAATACTGTGCGAGGACACATAGGACATTTCACACTGCATCTGGTAGTTATCTCAATATTTAAATATTCAATACTGTCTTTAGAAACAAAGGAATAAGAAGACATAATTTCTCCAGTATTTTAAGTTATAATCAATTCATAACGAAACCCCTTGGCCTTCAACTCATGGAGATAGGAATACTGACCCATTAGTTCATACCACTTCAAATAAGTTTTCCTATCCTTAAAGGTAACTCTCCAATCAATATAGTCCCCGTGAAAGCTCGTAAAACCTTTTACAATAAGCTTTTGTTCAAAGAAAAACAAGATAATAGACCTGCATACAGGATAAGAACTACATGCCTTCACATGATTCTTGTATTCTTGTAAATCCATCCTTTTAGGAAAAAT
>JAPPIY010000136.1 GCA_026914095.1 Oligoflexia bacterium | reverse complement strand
AATATTTTGTAGTTTTTTCACGGGAGTTATATAAAAAGGAAGGGTGAAAAAGCAGTTAAATAAAAAGCTGTCAGATAAAGAGGCTATGGCTTTGGCCATTGAAGAGGCTCAGAAAGGGCTAGGTTTTGTATCTCCTAATCCTCCTGTAGGTTGTGTGCTTCTAAATAAAAATAGAGAGTTTCTATCTAGTGGCTTTTACTCTCATTATGGAGCTATTCATGCTGAAATTAGGGCTCTCAATAAAATAAAAGATAAAAAACTGTTAGAAAAAGCCCATCTTTTTGTCACTTTAGAGCCTTGTTTCCATTTTGGTCAAAATCCCCCCTGTGTAAATAGCTTAATTAAATACCCTTGGGCTAGCCTAACTTATGGAACAGAGGATCCCAACCCAAAAACAAATCGGAAAAGCATAAAAAAATTAAAATCTAAAGGCTTTAAAGTAAAAAAAACAATTTTTTTTGAAAAAAAATTACAGAGGCTTTATGAAGCTTTTGCTTTAAATATGAAAGAAAAGCGGGCCTTTTTTGCGTTAAAAACAGCTAGCTCTTTGGATGGCGTAACGGCTTTTAGTCATGGAGAAAGCCAGTGGATCACCAACCGAGAATCCAGGGATTTAGCTCATAAGCTGAGAGCTGATTTTTCTGCTATTTTAATTGGAGTGAATACTTTTTTACAGGACAATCCTCGATTGAATTGTCGGAGAAAAGCTAAAAAAAATATAACAAATAAAGTCATTGTCTTGGATCCCTCCGGCAAATCTTTTTCTTTGATTGAGCGGTCTCATTTAGCTCGTGTTAGACCTATGAAGGATATTTATATAGTTAGTCAGAGAAAACCAAAAACAAAATACCCTTTTCAGCTGATACATCTTTCAGATTATCCTTTTAATTTAAAAGAGTTAAGCTATATTCTTTATAATAAAAACATCTCCTCCGTTTTAGTGGAAGGAGGGGCTGAAACCTTGTCTCAATTTTTAGAGCAAAAACAAGCTCAGAGACTGTATTGTTTTATAAACCCTTGTTTATTGGGAGGAAAAAGAGGGCAATATTGGACAGAAAGTTTGAATATTAGGGGGTTAAGCTCTAAAAAACAGCTCAAATCAGTTGAAATTTTATATTTAAATGAAGATTTATTTGTAACAGGACTTGTGTTTTAAGGCCTTTGCGCCTCATTTTGCAGTTTATAAAAAAGATTCATATTAATTATTCTAAAAACCGATAGGTTTTTTGTGTTATGAGTGTTGAAAAATTAAGAGTTCTTGTTGTTGATGATGATCCCAGGTTTTTAGATGTCATGCGATCCAGTTTAGAAAGCAAGAAATGTGATGTCACTTGTGTTTCTGATGGTCAAATCGCCTTATCTTTATTGATTAAGCAGATTTTTCATGTTGTTTTTATAGATTGTGTTTTACATTCTTGTAAAGGCACAGAGATTGTTCAAGAGATTCGCAAGCTTTTGGGACACTCTGTTCAAATTATCATGATGAGTGGAGTTATTCCTGAGAAAAGCCTTTCCAGTTATATTGATGTTGGTATTTGCGACTTTTTATCTAAACCTATTTCTGACAAAGAAATAGAAGCTAACTTAAGAAAAATCAAGGAAAAATACATTTATGGAACTCAAAACAATTTGCTTGTTAGGCTATTTAGCTCCAGTATCCCGGCTCTTCAAACTCTTAAATTTTTAATTTCTTTAGAAAAGGTAAAAGATTATGAGTTCTTTTTTTATTTAAGTTGCGCTTTATCCAGCAAGGAGTCTTTTGATCTAAAATTTAGGTTTAATGATAAAAAACATGAGATCCTTTTAAATAAGGGAAATATTATTGACTATAAATGCAACGATTCTAATATTTTTATACAAAGACTGCTCTCTAAAAATTTTATAAATACAGCTGAATCTACTCAACTGAGAGGTTTAAGCCAGGAAGACATTGTTAATTTTTTAATTACAAATTGTATATTAAGCTTAGGACAGCTTTTTGATTTAAAATATGACTTGCTTATAGAAACTTTGAAAGAAATTACCTCTGGGGTTAAAATTTCTGTAGACTTTAATTTGCGCTCTCTTTCTTCTGAAAAGAATTTTGTATTGCTGGAGCGCAGTGAATATGCCGATATTGTCTTTTTATTTTTGAAGCAAAAATTTAATAACCAGCTTTTTTCTCTCTTTGAGGAAGATATAATGAACAAACATTTGGTTTTTAAAGATGAGTGTGTCAGTTACCTTCCGGAAATAGAGAGTTTTATAGCTGATCTCAAGTCAGGAATTAAATTAAAGGGTATCTATGACAAATACATAGGTGACAAAAATTTATTTTGTTTTTACATTATTTATATCTTATTAAAAGGAAATGTTTATCTATCAGAAAGCAATGTTAATGTAAAACACCAATATCTTTATGAAAGATATAAAAAACTGTATAATTTTATAAAAAAAGCTAAAACAGTAAAAGAAGTATTTATGAAATTGTCAGGGGCTGGTGATAACAAAGCGCTCAATCCGGCAGAAGTAAAACTCATTTTTAATGATTTTTTACAGCACAATCACCCAGATAAAATTGGCTATGATTTGCCGTCCTCTTTTTTAAACATAGTAAATAAAACCATTACTACTTTAAAAAATAAATATGAGAGAGAAAATGATCCTAACTTTATGCTGGCAATGGAAGAAAAGCGAAAGAAAGATCAAATAGAGCAGGAAATTTTGCTAAATGAGAAAAAGAAAATTATTGAAAGAGACTTAGAGACAAAAAACTATAAAAAGGCTTATTCTTTATTAGAGAGTGTTCCTAAAGAGGTTTTAAATCAAGAAACAGAATGGCAGTTGATTTATTTGTGGTTTCATTTTAAAAATAAAGAATTATTTGAAAAGAATAAGGAAGAAGTGCATAAGTTTATGAAAGTTATACAAGCTAAAAAAAGGGATTTACAGAAGAATAAATTATTTTGTTTTGTGTTGGGTTTATATCATTTTAATAAAAACAATTATGGACAAGCTAGTGTCTACTTTAATCAAACTAAAGATTTAGATCCTTCTTTTCAGCCAAGTTATCCTGAAATCAAAAAATGTTCAGTTGTTCTTTTAAAAGAGAAAAAGTCTACACAGTCTTTTATGGAAAAATTAAAAACTTTGACTTTAACAGACATTAAGAGGGAACTTGTTAAGTCAAAGCAAAAGAAACGGGCTAGTTAATCAGAGTTGAAAAAGTTTGTTTTATTGTTTAAACTGTGATTTTTGTTCAAAAGTTTGCAAATAAATTTACAAAACGAGTTCTCGGCCCCCGTCGGCGCGAGGACAGGCTTTGACCACTAGGCGATCCTAGGTTACTTTGTGGCAAAACAGAGGACTGATTTTACAGGTTTATTGGAGACTTTTACACTGATCGGGTTTGAAGTTTCGGGAATTATATATTTAACTTCGCATAAAGAGCCTTTAAACTAAGGAAATAAAAGAGTTTTGAGCGGTT
>JAPPIY010000114.1 GCA_026914095.1 Oligoflexia bacterium | reverse complement strand
TATAGACTTGATTTCGCTTTATTCCCTTTACTTGCTTGTTTTTTATCAGCTTTTTTACATTTCTTTTCAGTGTAACTTTATCTTTTTATTTTTTTCTGGGGTCATACAGTCTGAAACTCCTTATATTTCCTTAGTTTAAAGGCTTTTTACGCGAAATTAAATATATAATTCCCGAAGTTTCAAACAGGATCAGTCTATACTCAAAAAAATTTAAACTTTCAAAATTTCCTTTGCTGAAGCGCCTAATTGAGCGGGATTATCCACCATAAAACAGCCGGCTCTTTTAAGAGCTTTGATTTTACCAGCGGAATCTCCCCGCCCGCTACTAATGATAGCGCCCGCATGCCCCATTCTTCTGCCTTTAGGAGCTGTTTTCCCCGCTACAAAAGCTATCACTGGTTTTTTAAATTCCTGCTGAATATAATCAGCGGACTCTTCTTCCATAACCCCGCCAATTTCACCAATTAAAACAAGAGCTTTTGTTTCTTCATCTTGATTGAACAATTTTAAAATATCTACAAAATCAGAGCCTTTTATAGGGTCTCCCCCAACCCCCACACAAGAGCTTTGACCCAGCCCCAAACAACTGGACTGCCAAACGGCCTCATAAGTGAGAGTCCCTGAGCGAGACAGAATCCCTAAAGCGCCCTTTTTATGAATATAACCAGGCATAATACCAATTTTACATTCCTCCGGCGTGATAACACCGGGACAGTTAGGGCCTATCAATCTTGTCTTGCTCCCTTTAAGAGCTTGTTTCACTTCCAGCATATCCAAAATAGGAATGCCTTCTGTGATACAAACCACTAACTCCAGCTCCGCTGAGACCGCTTCAATAATAGCTTTGCCCGCAAAAGGAGCTGGAACATAAATCATAGAGGCATTGGCTTTTGTCTGCTTGACCGCCTGTCTCACTGTATTAAAAACCGGCTTTCCTAAATGCGTCATTCCTCCTTTGCCGGGTGTCACACCCCCAACCAAATTGGCTCCATAATTTAAGGACTGCTCACTGTGAAAAGTCCCATGCTTTCCTGTAAAGCCTTGGCAAATCAATCGGGTGTTTTTATCAACTAAAATAGACATTTTCTACACCTTTTTAGAAAGCGCAACCGCTTTTTGCGCCGCTGTATCTAAATCCTTTGCCGTCCAAAAATCTAAAGAAGAGGCTTTTAATTTTTCCATAGCTATTTTAGAGTTTGTGCCTTCTAAACGAACCACTATAGGAATTTTTGTTTTTATCTCCTGGCTGGCTTTTATTAAAGCTGTCGCTATGACATCACATCTCATAATCCCGCCAAAAATATTGACCAAAATACTTTTTACTTTCTTAGACCTTAAGATGATTTCAAAAGCTTTTTTGACTTTAGCCTCTTCCGCTCCTCCCCCTACATCTAAAAAATTCGCCGGCTCCGACCCATACAGCTTGATAATATCCATAGTCGCCATTGCCAAACCCGCTCCATTCACCATACAGCCAATTTCACCGTCCAATTGGATGAAAGACAAACCCTGCTTTAAAGCTATCGCTTCACTGTCATCTCTTTCTTGTTTTTCATAAATGTCTTTCAAATCTTTTTGACGATACAAGGCGTTCTCATCAAAGCTCATCTTTCCATCTAAAGCCACTAAATCCCCTTCTTTTGTTTGGACAAGAGGATTGATTTCCAACAAGCCAGCGTCTTTTTCTATAAAAAGCTTGTAAAGGTTTTGGCCTAAGCTGAATATTTTTTTAACTTCTTGTCTGCCTGAAAGAGACAAAAATTCCGCTAACTCCCAAGCCTGCCAAAGCTCAAAGCCAAACTGAGAGTTTATTTTTAATTTTAAAATTTTTTCTGGAGTTTTTTCGCTGACCTCTTCAATATCCATCCCTCCTTCTGGAGAAGCCATAAAAATCACTTGAGAAGAGCTGGGGTCTAATAAAAGAGCTAAATAATACTCCTTATTTATATGACAGCCTTTCTCAATTAACACTTGAGAGACAAGCTCCCCTTTTTGAGAGGTTTGAGATGTAACTAAATAAGAGCCTAATAGAGATTCGGCTGATTTTTTAACCTCTTCCGGGCTTTTGACTATCTTAATCCCTCCCGCTTTGCCTCGTCCGCCCGCTAAAACTTGAGCTTTTACAGCAAAAACAGAACCCCCTAAAGACTGAGCGGATTCAAAAGCCTTCTGAGAAGTCTCTACTGTTTGGGACTCTAAAACTGGGATAGAATATTTTTTAAAAAGAGATTTGGCTTGGTACTCTTTGACATCCATCTTTACTTTAATAACTCCTTCATTTCTTTTAAGAGCGCTTTAACGGCTTGAGCTGAACTTTTAAACAAATTTTGCTCTTCCGCATTTAAAGGAATCTCCACCACTTTTTCAAGTCCTTTTCCGCCTAATTGACAAGGCACACCAACAAAAACACCCTGCTCTCCGTACTCCCCTTGCAATAAAGCGGAACAGGGCAAAATTCTTTTTTGATCTTTTAAAATAGATTCGATCATTTCCACCACTCCTACAGCTGGCGCATAATGAGCCGAGCCTGTTTTTAGCAAAGACACAATTTCACCGCCGCCTTTCTTAGTTCTTTCTATCAATTTCTTTTGATCCGGTTCATTCATCAAAACAGACAGAGGAACTCCTCCCACAGTCGCATAACGGGTTAAAGGAACCATACTGTCCCCATGCCCTCCTAAAACTAAAGCGGAAATATCCCGGACAGAACAATTTAATTTCTCAGCCACAAAGGCTTTAAAACGGGCTGTGTCTAAAACTCCCGCCATTCCTAAAATTCTCTCTCCAGGAACAGATAAAATCTGATGAGCCAAAGAAACCATGGCGTCCAAAGGATTGGAAACAATAATAAAAACAGCTTGAGGGCAAGCTGTTTTTAAAGATTGGCAGATATTTTTCATAATTTCTGAATTTTTTAACAGCAAGTCCGAGCGGCTCATTCCCGGTTTTCTAGCCAAACCCGCTGTTATCACTGCAATATCGGAATCTTCAGCCAAAGAATAATCCGATCCTCCTGTGAGAGTGACATTAGAGTTTGTGGCTGGACTGGCGGAAAACAAATCCAAAGCTCTGCCTTTAGCCAAGCCCTCATTCACATCAATTAAAACCACATCCGCCAGATCTCTGGCTAAAATCCATGTGGCGCAACTGGAGCCTACAAAACCGCTTCCTATTATAGTGACTTTTTTTCTCTTGTGAATCATAACTCTCCCTTTTTTATAAACAGCTTAAATCGCCTGTTATCCCCTTCACCTATCACCCTCATCACCTATCACCCTCATTACCTATCACCTGTCACCCTTGTCACCTGTCATTCCCGCGAAAGCGGGAATCTAGCGCAAATCTAAAAATTTAATAAACATTTTTTACAATTTTTTAAACATCAGTTATTCTCCGCAGAACAACTGAAGTCTTTAATAACAGAAAAAAGATGAAATACACAACTCTTTTTATTACTTTTCTATATCCTAGACCTACAGCCGCTTTTTTTATATTTTGTGTGTCAAACATCTATACCTACCTTGTTTGAATTTTCAAACACGATCGGTATAATAT
>JAPPIY010000230.1 GCA_026914095.1 Oligoflexia bacterium | reverse complement strand
CTCTTTATGCGAAGTTAAGTCTATAATTCCCAAAACTTCAGTCCTGGATTTTGCTATATACTGATTCTGTTTGAATTTTCCGGCTTGGAATTAGATTCCTGCCCCCGTGTTTCCAGAAGGGCATGCTTTTGCAGGAGTTCCGTCTTCTGGGAGAAGACGGAACAAGAGATCAGGAAAACTCAAACAGGATTGCTATATAAAGTGTTTTTTTACCACTTATCAAAATTCAAGCAAAAATTTGAGCTATTTTAAGTCTTTTTGTGCTTTTTAAATCCCTTTGGCTGGCTTTTATAGTTTTTTGTGTCTATTTGATACTGTTTGATTTTATCGTGAAGCGAGCTTCTTGGAATATCTAAAAGCTTAGAAACTTTAGATTGATTCCCCTTGTAGGTTTTTAAAGCTTGAATGATAGAGTTTTTTTCTAAAAGCCACAGAGGCTCTTTCTCTTTTTTGTATTTTGTTTCCAGCCTTTCTAAAATAGATTGAGCTTTTTCTTTATCTAAAATTTCAGAGGGAAACAAAGCTTTTGCTCTTTCTATGGTGTTTTTTAGCTCTCTGATATTCCCTGGCCAATGATAGCTTTTAAAAAGTTTTAAAGCTTGGGAAGAAAAAGTAACGCCATACATTAAACAGAGGTATTGAAATAAATGTTCAAAATCCTCCATTCTGTCTGCTAAGGCTGGAACTTTTATTGTGACAACATTTAACCGAAAAAAAAGATCTTTTCGGAAACTGTTTTTTTCTGCTTTTAAGGCTAAATCTTGGTGAGTGGCAGAAACAATGCGGACATCTGCGCGAACAGGAAGATCACTTCCAATCGCTTTTATCTCTTTATATTCAATAGCTCTTAACAGTTTAGGCTGTAGCGCAAGAGGCAGATCGCCAATTTCATCCATAAAAAGGGTCCCTTTGCTGGCGGTTAAAAAAGCTCCTTTTCTGTTGTTTAAAGAGCCTGTATAGCTTCCTTTGGTGTGTCCAAACAACTCGCTTTCCACAAGACTTTCTGTGAGAGCGCTGCAATTGATGCTAACCATTAAAGCCTGGCTTCTTTTTGAGTAATTGTGAATCATTTGAGCAATTAGCTCTTTCCCGCTCCCTGAAGGGCCTAAAATTAAAACAGGGGCATCACTGACTGCAATATGAGGAATGCGGCTTAAGGTTTCATTCCATTTTTTATTGTGGCTTTGAAAAACCATTTTCCATTTGTAATTGTATCTTTCATAAGAAAAAGTGAATTGCTGTCCTCCAATTTGAATATTGTCATTGTGATTTAAAATAGCGGTTTGGATGCGGGAGCCATTTACAAAGACGCCGTTTTGACTGTCCATATCCTTTAAAATGTAAAGGCCCTTGTCTTGTTTTTTTTCTATGCGGGCATGCCTTCGGGAGACAAAATTATCATCTAAAACCAGAAGATTTTGTTTTTCCCTCCCAATGCTTAAAAAATTTTTAATTTCTTTTTGCTCCATAGATTCCTTTTTCTTCCAGTATAAAAAAGCATGGGACATAGAGTATTTTGTGTCTTTGATTTTTTTTGTGAGCATTGTTATTCCTTTCTCTTTTTTTAGAAAAACTATCATTGGGAAGATGATTTTTGTATCCATTTTTATTTATTTTTCTATTTTGGATAAAAATTCGTATTTCGGCAGTATCTGGAGAAAAGGCCAAAAAAAGTTTTGTTTTTTATTAAATTCTTTGCTTGCTTTTTAACACTGTGTGTTAAAAAACCTGTATCTTATTTGAATTTTAAGCTCTTCAAAATTAGCTGGCTCTTTAGGGGTTAGCTCTCATACGGTGAGTTCTTATATAGATATGTTGGAAAAAACTGTCCTTATTCGTATATTAACTCTTTTTCAGAAAATTTGAAAAAAAGAATGGTAAAATCTCCTAAAGTTTATATTCGGGATAGCTGGATTTTGCATTCTTTGATTAAAGTGGATTCCACAAAGGAGTTATTTGGACATCCTGTTTTTGGAAACTCTTTTGAAGGTTTTGTTTTAGAGCCTATTATTTCTTCTTTTCCCCGCTGGCAGTTTTATTTTTATAGAACGCGCTCAGGAGCGGAAATAGATTTGCTTATGATTAAAGGAGCTCGCAAGGTAGCTGTTGAAATAAAAGCGGGAAAATCTCCGATATTGAAAAAAGGTTTTTGGACGGCGGCAGAGGGTGTTAAGGCCAAGGAGGAATACCTCATAGCTCCAGTGGATTCGGCTCACACTATAAAGGGCAATATAAAGGTAACAAGCCTTTTTAATTTTTTAAAAAAGATTTCCTAATTATAAAGAGGAGTGAAATGTATACTAAAATACTGCTATTAATTATGGTTAGTTTATCTTTAGAGGCCTGTTTCCCTGATGTTCTATTTCCTAAATAAAACACCTATTGACAAACTTTAATCCATAGAGTTTATTCAAGTTGTATGTTTCGGCTTTTTTCTTTATTACTGGCTTGTTTTTTATTTTTTCCCTCCTTTGCGGCTCCCTTTAAGGCGGAAAAATTTATCGTTTCCGGCCCTTCCCCTCATTCTTCTAGGGTGGCTCAAAGAATTTTTAAACAGGGAGGGAATGTTGTGGATATGGCTGTGGGGACAGCTTTTGCTTTAGCTGTCACTCATCCTTACTATGTTTCGTTGGGTTCGGGAGGTTTTGCTTTGGTGAAAATGAAATCTGAAGTGACAGCTTTAGATTTTCGCGAAACAGCTCCTAATGAGCTGTCTGCTGATTTTTTTGAAAAGAGCAATTTGTCTTCTCGAAAAGGCGGAGCGAGTGTGGGGGTTCCCGGCTTTGTCGCTGGTATGTGGGAGCTAAATAAAAAATATGGACGGCTGTCTTGGCCTCAAGTGATAGCTCCAGCCATTTTATTGGCTGAAAAAGGTTTTCCAGTTTCAGGGGATTGGGTGGAAATCACACAGAGATCAAAAAATAAATTTAACTCAGTTGGAAAAAAAATCTTTTTTAAAAAAGGAAAGTCTTATCAAGCCAATGAAATTTTTAAACAGACCGCTTTAGCAAAAGCCTTAAAGCTTATTCAAAAAAGGAAAACCGATATTTTTTATAAAGGAGATATTGGAAAGGATATGGTTTCAGCCGTAGTTAAAGAAAAGGGAGTGTTAAGTTTAGAAGATTTGAAAAACTATAAAATAAGATGGCTAAAGCCTGTTTCTTTTTCTTTTAGAGGATATAAAGTTCATAGCATGCCTCTTCCCAGCTCTGGCGGTTTGATTTTAGCGAGAGCTTTAAAATTGGCAGAGCGAAAACAGCTTTATAAAAAAGGCGTTTATAGTTTTGATGAAATTCATTTGCTGGCGGAAATTATGTCACGGGCTTTTTTGCCAAGATTATTGATGGGTGATCCCTCTTTTTCCAATTTTAATGAAAAAAAATGGCTGTCAGATAAAAATTTGAGCTATGCTAGTCAAAGCATTTCTTTAAAAAGAGCTTTGCAAGCGCCTGTGCCTAAAGAATCCAAAGAAACAACTCATATAGCCTTGATGTCTGCGAAAGGAAATGCGGTTTCCATGACTTTAACTCTCAACGGTTTTTATGGCTCTCATGTTGTCAGCTCTAAGTATGGAGT
>JAPPIY010000107.1 GCA_026914095.1 Oligoflexia bacterium | reverse complement strand
GATATAGGATCATCAAAAATAAAAGGGGTTGAGGGGTTTCCTCCCATAACATCAGCAAGAAATGCTGACAACGCAACAATACGGGTTTCTCCTTCACTAAGGATATCAATAGCTTTTACGGGTTGTGACTTTGTGTTTTTTAACTGAATTTGATGATACACTTTACCTCTTTCTGTCCTAGTTTTAGCAATTTCAACTTGTATTCTATCTGCTCTCAATTCCCTCAATTCAGTATTAAACCTGTTAATAAACCCCTCCGTGATCAATTTTTTTGATAATTGGCTTTTCTTTGTTGAAATTTCTTTTGTGTCTGTTAGTTTTTTAGCAGACTTGAGTATTTCTATATCTTTTAATCTATTTATCTCTTCGTTTATAGCATTGACTTGTTGTGAAAGCCATTCCCTAGTCTGTAACTCTTTTTGTTGAGCCAACAAATTTTCTCTATTATTTTCTTCTGCATCTTCATCGTATTGTTTTGCTTTCCTTTCTCTTTCTTCAATTATTCCTTCGGTTTCCTCTTTCCATTCTTCAAAAGAAGGCAGAGGAATAGGATTGGGTTGAATATCAGAACTAATTAATTGCTTTTTTCTTTTCTCTAGTTCAATATATAAGTCTTTTATCTGTTTATTGTCTGATTGTAATCCAATAGCATCAAGTTTAGTCTTAAGCGCTTCTTGATCTAAAATTTGTGGAAGATTCTGAATAACAACCTCCAATGATTTATTTGCTTTTTCTACAGCCTTTTGAGCCTCTCCTTTTATAAACTCTTCAAAAGATTTAAACCTTATTTTAGCATCCTCATCTAATTTTTGATGACATAAAACACACAGAGCATCATCAGATATAACAGGGAAAAGTTGCCCTTTATAAGCTTCTTTTTCAGAATATTTTTTGGCATATTGCCAAAGCTGTTTCCATGTTTCACTGCCGACACCCTCCAAAGAGGCTGTTTTAAACTGATTAGCCGCTATTTTAGCTGTTTTTTTAGCTTCAACACATTTTGTTTTAAGTTGATTAATTTCCATACATTTTTGATCAGACAAACTCTCTAAAAGGTTACTTGTGTTATCTATCAATCCTCTAAGATGTGTATTTTTTTGTCTGATTTGCTCAGCTTTTTTATTAGGATCTTCTTGGGCGAGTCTTTTTTGAAGTTCAGCTAACTTTTTTTTATTATCTTCTGTCCATGAACAATACTTATTTAGACATTCTTCTGTTGTATCAGCTGATAAATTTTCATTATACCATTTTCCCGCTTCTGTAGCATTATATTCCGGTGGAACAGCAGGCTTTTTAGTTGGATTTTTATCTATTTCAGATTGAATTTGAGCAGATATTTTTTCACAAACCTTAACAAGATCAGAAAAAAATGATAGGATCTGTGGTTCGTAAGCAGCTTCGTTTTCGTTCCTAACATAAGATACCCCACACTCAGAGTCAAAAATATCCACACAGGTTAAATCACTAATAGTCTGTTCAGAAACATGCCATTCTTTTGGTTTCAATTCATCACCTTTCTTATACTCAATGGCGCATTTTTGTTCTTGTTGAGCAGATTTATAAATATTGGAAATAAGGGGTAAATGTGTTTTTTTTCCACAGATATGTTTTAAGATTCTCACATACCCTGACTTTCCAGAGCTATTTAAACCATAGATGATTGTCAAATTCTTGTCTCCAAAACTCAGTGGTTCTTTGGGAGATAAAGCATCAATGCCTTTAATACTTCCAATTGACTGTAATCTGATTATTCCATTAGATTTTTCAGGACTTAAAAGTTGATCTATTGGTATAACTATATCGCTATTTTCCGTTTGATTTTTAGCCTCATTTAGACAATGCTCATAAAGTTCTTCATAATCTACATCTTTTAAAGCCCCTTTCTCAATAGTTCGTTTAGTAGCCTCTTGAAGCCAAACAGGTCTTTTTTTAAACCATTTTTTTAATTTCTCTATTTCCATACCCTTATCTTTCCTGTTAAAAGTTGTTGCATAAGTCCTTTTTTTTGTTCTTGGTATTTGATAGTAAGCTGTTTAAGTGTTTTGATTTCTATTTCCTTATGATCAAGAACATTAGAAACCTGTTTCTGTATTTTTAAATCAGGATAAATGATTAAAAAATTTTTAATATCCTTTCTTTGTATGTTTGGAAGACCGGAACCTACACGCAAGCGCATAATTTTTTGTTCATAGTTTTTTAAGTAATGAAATAGAAATTTCTTGTCTAATTTATTGGATACATTAGTCAAGAAATAGCAGTGACCGCCAGACCAAAATTTTCGGTCATTAAATTTGACAAATCCACAGGAATTTCCACCCTCGCTAATTGTAATTGTATTTTCTTTTGTGTTCCATTTATCAGTATATCCTGAAGGTTCTACACCTCCGTTTTGCACAGGATAATCCCCAACCTTACTTAAAGTTATTCTATTTAATTGTTGTCCTTTTTTTATATAAGCAATTTGTTCCAACCTTACTTTTTTCCATTTAGGGTTGTTCTTTTGATCAGTGATGAGTTTTTTTAATAGCCACTTAAATTGTTTTTCCTTAGCTGATATAAGCTTGTCCAGTTTTTCAATCGCTTGATCCCAAGTAGAGATAATCTCAGCAATCCTTTTTTGTTCAGATAGAGGAGGCAGAGGGATTTTTATTTGTTTAATTTTCTTTTGATTTATGGAATCAAATACAGAACCGCCAACCCCTCTAATCTGGTTAGAAATAGATTTTAGAAAATAAAATAAAAATTTCATATTGATTTTATTTTTAGCCTGAATAGTAGCTAACCCTCTGCCAATACAGATTTTTTCTGTAGAGATATTAACAGGGCCTACAGGAGCGCGGACAGACATTAAAATATCATTTTGTTGTGCTATTTTTGTTGTTTTACTTGTCCATATAACAGGTTTACTTAAATACATGTCTGAAAATTCAGTTTTTCCTTGATAAAAAGGTAGTCCTTCACCTTTTTTGTTATAGTATTTACTTTCTGGAGACTGACCTGAAATCACTTCAGCAATTTCCCCTAATTTAACCATTGGCCATTTTATTTTAGCATGATTAAATGTGGGTTTATTTGTCGCTTTCATTTCCATATAATCCTTATTTTTTATATTTTTTTATTGCTTTCTAATTTTTTGACCAGGTTTTCTATTTCTTTTATGTCCTTAGCATCGTCTTCTCTGGCTGAAATAGATCTTCTGTCGGTATCAAAAACTTCATAACGGGTCAGGCGATAGTCATAATCTGGTATGTGACGCTCTGCGCCTGAACCTATTTTAACCATTTTTCCCAACCGGGAAAAATGGTTAAAAGGGTCATTTCCAGAATTTTTACAAGCTCTTGTAGCTTTAGCAATAACAGACTTGAATTTATCCCAGCTCTTATAATCTAAGACTGTCTGCAAATCTCTTGCAGACCAAAAATCTCCGCCTTGTTTTGTTTTTTGGCGAATATCCTCAAATGTTTTATGATGTTTTTTTGTGATAGGATTCATTTTGTTTTTCTGTTTTTGTTATGTTTGTATTTGTTTTTCTGGATTCCCGCTTTTGCGGGAATTGTAAGTGTTCAATAATTCGCTGACAGAATCATTTTTGAATCCTCTCACAAATA
>JAPPIY010000158.1 GCA_026914095.1 Oligoflexia bacterium | reverse complement strand
AATTATATACATGACTTCCCATACGGACTTTAAAACTAAGAAAATAAGGGAATTATACGCTTGACTGAAGTATCGCCTCTTTACTGATCCCATTTTTATAGCTTTTTTTGTTTCTTTTTGAGTTCCTATTTTACCTCTGTTTATTTTCTGGATAAAGAGTTTGAAACCCTTGATGTTTCTTTAGTTAAAAATCTCATAAGCGCAGTCAAGCGTATAATTCCCGAAAATATAAAAAACAAAAAGAGCTTAAAAAACAGGATAAGGCAAAGGACAATGGGAATTTAAATATATAATACCTGAAGTTACAGCTCATCAGATAGCTTTGTCTTCTGGCTTAAGGCGAAAAGCGGCCCCCACAGGAGCAGGAATCTCATTGAGACAAGAGTTTTCAAACAAGATTAGTATAGCTTCTTCCATTATATTATTGGCGTATTTATGAGACAAGCTCTAGCTAGTCAGCGCTAAAATAGAAAAAGAGTCCTACACACAGTGTCTTAATTGTGAAATGCTGGTGGTGTAATTCCCGCTTTTAAAGATATAATTCCCAGAAACCAGCACATCCGCTTGAGGTACTTTTTTGGCCGTTTCAGGGTTGATGCCGCCATCCACTTCAATCAGAGTGGAAACATTTAGAGAATTTATCTTGTTTTTTAAAATTTTCACCTTTTCAGCCTGTTCTGTTAAAAAAGTTTGCCCTCCCTCTCCTGGCTCCACTGTCATTATTAAAATTAAATCCAGGCTTTCTAAAAAAGGGAGCGCTTTATCTATGGGAGTGTTTGGTTTAAGAGAAAGCCCTGCTTTTAAATTGAGAGCTTTTATTTTTTTTATTAAGTCTAAAGGATTTGGGCAAGCTTCTAGGTGAAAAGTGATAGAGTCAGCTCCTGCCTCTGCAAAAGGCAGAAGTAAGTTTTCCGGTTTTTCCACCATAAGATGCGCATCAAAAATCAGCGAGGAAAGAGGTCTTAAAGCTTTTAGCGCTGGTGGGCCAAAAGTGAGATTGGAAACAAAATGAGAGTCCATAATATCCCAATGAATCCAATCGGCGCCGGCTTTTTCCAAAGCTTTCACTTCCTCCCCTAATTTAGAAAAATCACTAGCCAGCAAGCTGGGAGCAATTAAGAATTCCATATTATATGCCTTTTAACACTCTTTCTTTTTTATACTCTATTTATTTTAAATTTTCTACCATTCTGTTTTTCTTTTTAGATTTTGAAAATTTTAGAACGGCTAAACTCTTATTCAGTTAAAAAAATGAGCCAGTCCGTTGTTCTGATTTGAATTTTGAGCTGTTTGCTCGGTTTCCGTTTTCTCAGAAATGACGAGTTCAACTGGGAAACTCAACCAAGATCGGTAGTAAATGTCTTTCATAAGATTCACAGCTGTTTATTATTCAGTTTAAAAGTGAATCTGTGTTTATTGAAATTATACGGATCCTGTTTGAATTTTGAGTTTTTTCTGAGATTCCCGCCCCCCTCCGTCCCCGTTTCCACGAGGATAGGCTTCCACGAGGACATACTTTCGCGGGAGTTTAGTCCGAGGAAAGACGGAACAAACCTACTGAAAATTCGGGAATTATAGACTTAACTTCGCATGGTTCCTTTATTTATTCTGTTTTTTATCAGCTTTTTCTATTTCTTTTTGGTTTTAATTTTATCCTTATTTATTTTCCAGAGAAATCGCTCAAAATTCTTTCATTTCCTTAGTTTAAAGGCTCTTTATGCGAAGTTAAGTCTTAATTCCCGAATTTTTAAACAGGATCAGTATATGATTGGTATCAACTAATTGTATATCTTAATTTGGCTGGTTTAAAAAAGAGAAGCGGCATTGAAGGTTAAAGCTTTCTTTTTGAGGACTCTTTTGGTTTTGATTCTGCAAGGAATGTCTGAATGGAATTCTTTGTTCCATGTAGATAATGGTTGATTTAGGCCATCTGTTTTGGGCTATTGGCAGAAGAGTATTCTGCAAAAATTCCATTCTTTTTAAATCATCATCTGAATTGCTAAGAGGTGTAGCCAGCTCTTGAATTAACTTTATAGGAAAAAAGCGTTTTTGGGCTATTATTTCTAAAGCTTTATAAAATAGCTCATACTCCAAAGCTCTAGTAAAAACTCTAGGAGGCTTACTGCTTTCTTCACGATATTGTTTTATATGTTCAGCTATCTGTTTTAGCATTTGTTGATCCGGAGGATGAAGAATAGATATTTTACCAAAAGTATGGACAACAGCAAGCCTCACATGTGGATTTTTTGCTTTAAACATCAAATATCTCAGGTGACGAATCACATTTGGGGGAAGCATTTGTCTTTGTCCTATTTCACCCAAAGTTATGATTACGAAAGCTCTTTGCTGTTCATTATAAGTCCAGTCCTGAGATCTGATATGCTGAATGAGATCGGAAGCTTCTTTTTCTGTCCACTGATTTAAAAAAATTCCGGCGAATTGAAGAACCTTTTTTATTTCCTGGTCAGTTTGTAACTTTTCTCCAAGTTTAGGCCCTTCATTATGCAAGTGAGAGATTTCCATTAGCCTGTGGGTGATACTTACAGGAATGTAATATTCTTTGGATTTTTCAGAAATATACTCCATATTGAAATCCTTGTTTCCAGCTTCTCTATTGTTAGTCATGTTAATCCGCCATTTGAGATGATCTAAAATATACTGTGTTTCAGCCATTGGCAGTTCTGGCTTAGACATAACTGTTTTTCTTGATTTCATTGTTGGATTTACTCCTAAAGGAACAGCGACGCCATTGAAAAAAAGGAGGAATGAAAAAAATAACAGGGAAGCGTTCATAAATTTTTAAAATGTCCTAGGGGGCATTATTTGTATCTTATAGGATGATTCTTAATTAGTATAGGTTCTTTATATTTTTTAGGCTGGAAATTTGCAATTTCTGGTGAGAAACGGTTTTTTAAGCCTTTTTATTCCTGATAGATTTGATTGACTCAACCTTTCTTATCCAGTTTTGGATTGTGTGCTGGATGTTTTTTAGCCAGCCAAACTTGCATTTCCAAGGTGTCCTCTTCTTTTAGAATCTCTGCCTTCTTCTCTTTTATGTCTCTTTTCAAGGCTTCTATTTTTGTTGCTGTTCTTTCATTTCTGTTTAATAATAGAAATTCAACTAGTCAATTTTTGTCTGCGCTCTATACAGTCAGAAGAGTCTTTTTAGTTTCATTATACTGATCCTGTTTGAAAATTAGGAATTACCTTAACTGCTCAAAACATGAGATTTTTTAAAGGAAATTTTCTCTTTTCGGCGCAGGCAGACTGTCAATGAAAGCCTGTCCTCATGAAAGCTTGACCTCGTGGAAATGAGGACGGGGATGGAGGCGAGGGCGAGAATCTCCAGAAAAAACTTCAAAATTCAAACAGGATTGGTATAAACTCCTAAAAATAACAATTTCTTATAAAAAGAAAAATATTTTTTTATACCAACTGATAAAAATAAACCTTATTCCCAAAGTTTTTTGTTGTAAAAATTACACTTTGTTAGCTCAGTTGAAGACATCCGGGAAAGCTTGAATTATATTAACTCCGATTTGGTAATTTGAAGTTTTGTATAGGTTCATGACAACTTAAGCGGGTTATTTCTAAACATTTTTAATAATAACATATA
>JAPPIY010000035.1 GCA_026914095.1 Oligoflexia bacterium | reverse complement strand
ATAATCTCCTTTGTCTTCCAAGTTCTGCTCAAGATGAAAATCTATTTTTACTTTATCTTTTTTACTGCAAAACTCATCATAAAGCTTTGTAAATATAAGTTTAAAAACCTCTTCAAAAACATCTACTCCCGCATTTGCTAAAACCTCATCTTCCATTTCTAAAATAATGTCTTTTAGTGATTTTTTTTCATTTGTGATTTTGTCTTTTATAATTAAATCTTTTAGAGTAAATCGTTCGCTCAATACATCTTGAAGGCTTTGTGTTGATTTTGGAATTTCAGTAATATTTTCAAAGTAATTAGGGTCTTTTCGGTGATAAAAAGAGATTTGCTGTCCATTTGTCCATACGCCTATAGGCGCCCCTGTTGCATTACAATAAGAGCGTAATTGTTGTTTCCCCTCTTTTAAAGTAGGCTTTTTTAATTCAACTATAATATAAGGAATGTCAGGGCGATCTTTATCAAAAATAACAATATCAGCGCTTTTTTTCTCTCTGCCAAAACTAACAGGGTGTTCAAAAGCCAATCTATTTTTAGCATATCCATAATATTTAATAAGTTGATTTGCATAAAGTTGTCTTACTGTTTCCTCTGGCCTTTAATTGGACTTCTTTATCCCTAACAATACATTTGACAAATGAGACTTTTTTATTTTTTACAGTTTTAGTAACAACTTTTTTCTTTAAAGCCTCAATATCTGATTTCTTAAACAAAGATAAATAATAATTACTTTCAGCTAAGGATTGCTGGACAATATTTTGTGTTTTCACTGTGTTTTCCCTAAAGTTGTTTTTTAATTAAAAATGTTTTCCCATGTTGTCATATTTACTTATAACCTGATTTAAACCCTAAATAATACAGTTTTCAAGTCTTTAGTCTATATTTTAGATTAAAAATAGATTAAGAAAAAACTTATCTAATGCTAGGAAAACTTATAGAGAAGAAGACTTTAACGCAATGTTCTTAAGGGTAGTTACTTAAAACTTATTTTTTCTTACAGTAATCTTGGGCTAACTGGCCAATCATCACCTTTTAGTCTATTTGTTCGCCAATATAGAGGCTGAAGATTATCAAAATCATCTGTGCCACCTTTTGCAACAGGCTTTATATGGTCAATTTCCCAGCCATAATCTGAATTTGTCTCTCCATACTGCTCAAAATGGATTTCATTCCCGCAAATATCTAGCCTGACATTTGGATCATTTGTAGATTGAGCTTTTTCCCAGACAGCTTTTTCTTCTGCCTTTGTAAAATCTTTTCCACTAGTGTTTGTGTTTGGTCTTCTCATAATTATTTCTTAACACAAGAAAAAAGAATTTTATATAACATTTTGCATAATTCAAGGATTATTGTTTTTCTAAGCTTCTATAAAAAAAATTAAATTTAAAAATTTCAAGATAAAACCTTGATTATTTTTCAAAAACTCTCATATTAAGTTTAATGAAAAAACAAACCAATGGTTCTATATTATTAAATTTCGTCAAAATTCTTTTAAGATTCAAGTAAGGGAAGAGTATTATTATTTTAAAAAAAGATAAAATATTAAGATAAAATATCGTAAGTAACATAAAACTTTTTTTCGCCTGCTTTAACTTCAAATGATTGTAATAGCTCTTGTGGAACAGGAACAAATATTCTATCCTTTGTAACAATTGTTGTTGTCAATATTGATAAGCTTCCCATTTCAATAGGAATTGCCTGTTGTAGCTCAATATTATAATACAGTCCAATTTCTTTTGATATATGAGAAAATATATATATTACTCTACGAGCTCCCCAAATAACTTTTGTTGCATGGGGTTTTATGAAGAAATCTTTATCCATTTTTACTAAACGATCAGAAAGACCTATTATAGCTTTTATGGCCTTCTTTTCCTTCTCTCAAAAATTCTATCTCTGCAAAACTAGACAAACGATTGGTATAAATAATTTTTCCAGCCAGCCTTAACTCAACTTGAATATCCCCCTCTTCAACAAAAGGAGTGAGCTGTCCACCCTCCTTATGAATTTCTATTTTAGGATCATAAAGAAACTGCTCCTCTTCTGGGTTCTCACTTTTTAAATAAATGCCAGAAATAATGACAATCGGGTCACTTTTAACAGCCCTGTCCTTTGATATAGCCTTGTCTCTGCTCAAGGGACTATTCAAAATATTTGTAGCAAATCTTCTATTGTTTTCCTTCAGTAAATAAACAAATATCTTTTGAAAAGTCTCTCTATCTATCCATTTCTGATTGATAGGAATATCCCCCTCATGCATAATACTAAGTAAATCTGGTTCAATCTTTCCAAATTTAAGACTTCTGTTCATAGTATAATCAGGACATATTTTATCTGCTTCATATTTAAAATCCCTGCATTTCTGGTTTTTTTTATAAAATTCTCTTCCTTCTTGTCCTAAACTATGAGCTAGCTCATGGGACAGAGCGCTGCTTTTATAGCGATCCTCTCTAACAAATATAACATTAGAACTCCCCCCGCTTTTTGAAGAAGTCCATTCAAATAACCCCCATAACATCTCCGTTTGAGCTGTATACTCCTGTCTATGAAGCACAAAACCATAAGTGGAAGACGCTTCTTCCGCTTCTTCCTTCTCAAAAGAATTAGCTCTATGAAAAGACAGATAATCCATTGGAATAATCGCCACCATCTTATTTTCTACCCCACTTTGTTTTATCCTCTGCCTTTCAAGCTCGTTAATATCTTCTAAAATTCCTATTGACTCTGAATATTTGTTGAGTCTTTGTCCGTATAGCCTAATAGGAGCATTGTCACAATACCCATTCAAATTTATTATATCACGATAAGTCCGAAAATCACCCTCTGCCAAAGGAAGCATCTCTGGCAGATAATTTTGAACTTCATCTGAAAATTTAAAGTTTTCTACAGCTCTATTACTGACAGAACTATATGGCCAATAGGGAAGATTGTTTGTGTTGTAAGAATCTTCATAAGTTCTAAATTTTCCTCTTATATTGTATAAAGGATACTCTCTTAAGGGCTTGCAGTTTCTATTGTTAATTTTTGCAAATCTTAAATCCAGCTTTTTTGTTTCCCAGACAGTCACTTTAAAAGAAGTTTCATCATAACAGGAGGGTTCCTCATCTGGTGTCAAACGAATCTTAACTCTAGCGCTTCCCACTCCATCTAACCAATCGCCTTTTTTCATTGGCAAATCAATAGGAAAATCAACTTGACTGCCTCTAATCTTCTCTTGAAAAAATAATCTATCATCCACAAAGGCTTGTAAAACAGCGGAGGATCTTCTTTTTGGGTTATCTATATCCACAAACACAGTTGAGGCTTTTCTTCTCACAAGGTCATACTCTCCATAAGGCAAGCCTTGCCGATCTTCATATTGTTGTTGAAGAGGCTCTATTTGTGGAGCTTCAACACTTTGAAATACCACAGCCCTTTCTATCAATGGGGCTTGCCTGCACCTACTACGGCTTGAAGACTGAGCCAATAGCTCAACTTGGTCTTGATTTTCTGCTAACAAAACTGAACTAAATAAAAAAAACAAAAACTATTAAATTATGAAACATAGGTACTCCTTAGATGAATACATATCAATAAAATATCTTGTGTGGATTGTCAAGGCAAAGAGCTAATACTATTT
>JAPPIY010000006.1 GCA_026914095.1 Oligoflexia bacterium | reverse complement strand
CTGTATAACTTCTTCATTGGAAATAGAAACAACAACGGGAGATTGACGAGATTCACATGCTTTATTGCCTGAGACAATATTGCCTGTGACAAAAAGCTTTGTATTTGCCGGAATAACTGTGTTTTTGATTGAGTCTGTTTAATCCAATTTAACGGTATTTGTTTCTACAAATTAAACAGATAGTATATAGATGGGTCAAGAAATTTTTATTGGCGCCCTCAATAAAATCAAAAATTTTTAAGCCTTTCAGCTTAAATTTTTTGACGAACAGTCACTTTAGGGGTAGACTTACAATTCAAATAGAATCGGTATAAGGCGGAAATGAATTCTTTTTTGTATACTGCCAAACTTTTTATTTTTTGTTATACCATCCTTTTAACAGCTCTTTATATTTTACAAAGAAAGCTTATCTATTATCCTTTGAAAACGCGTCCTTTATTGGGTCATTTAAAGGAAGTTTATACTGAAATTCAAACTCAAACAGAAGATGGATTGAAACTGACCCATTGGTATGCTAGGCAGGGCCCGCCTTATATTGTTGTGTTTCATGGCAATGCGGGAAACATTGAAAGCCGGGGTTATGTATTTCAATTTTTAGTGGATCAGGGTTACTCTGTGTTATTGGCTAGTTATCGTGGGTATGGAGCTAATCCCGGAAAACCAACTGAAAAACATTTAATTGATGACTCGGCCTTAGTTTTAAAATGGCTCTTAAAAGAGGAAGGGATTTCCTCAAAAGAATTGATTCTTTTTGGAGAGTCATTGGGCGCTGGAGTGGCTATTGCTTTGGCTGTTCAACATCCGGTCAAAGCTTTAATTTTTAATGGAGCGCCTTCATCTATCGCTGATGTGGGACAGGCTGTTTATCCCTTTATCCCTGTTCGCTGGCTATTAAAAGACAGCTGGGATTCCGAAGCGCGCATAAAAAAAGTCAAGGCCCCTACTCTCTTTATTCACGCAAAAAAGGACTCTATAGTGCCTTTTCGTTTAGGGAAAAAATTGTTTGCCTCTGCAAATGAGCCTAAAAATCCTATATGGCTGGACGATTCCGATCACAATTCCAATTTAGAAAAAGAATCTGTGAGAGAATCCATCATTGATTTTATTCAATCTATTTAGCCGGTTTTGAAAAAACTGCACATAAAAAAAGAAAGAGTCCTGGTGATATTTTTGATTTAAATTTAGTTCAAAAGAGAGGGGATATTTCATGTCAAGCTTCGTACTTGACTTTAATAGGCAATACTATTTATGTAATGATATGAAAAAGAAAAAGCTATCTAACTCTTGGCATAAAAAGCTGTATGGGCCCATTCATGCTAGAGAAAATATCAATGCGCCTATCTATCATAAATCAGCCAAAAAAGAGGCGCAATTTCTAATTCAGTTTCTAAAATTGGATCAAAGCCAGACCATTTTAGATGCGCCTTGTGGAACAGGAAGACACACTTTGGCTTTTGGAAAAAAAGGTTTTTCTGTAACAGGAGTGGATATAAATGATCTTTGTTTAAAGCTAGCGAAAAAAATTGTCATGGGCTTAAAAAGATTAAAATAAAAAAAGGCGATATGAAAAAGCTAGGCTGGGCTAAAGGCAAATTTGACCTAGTAATAAATTTATACACCAGTTTTGGCTACTTTAAAACAGACAAAGAGAATAAAGAAGCGCTTTATGAGCTTGTGAGAGCTGTAAAACCCGGAGGATACCTTGTTATTCAGACAATAAATAGAGATTGTCTGTTGAAAGTGTTTCGTCCTTTTCAATGGGAAGAAAACTCTCGTTATTCCTCTATAGCCGGAAGAGAATACGATTCAAAAACTCATTACATAGAAAGTTATAATATCTTTTTGGATAAAAAATCCGGACAAGGGGAAAGCTCTTATAACCGAATAAGGCTTTACAGCATGGCTGAAATGAAAAGACTCTTAAAATCAGCTGGGCTGATGAATTTAAAAGTTCTTGGAAACTTTAAGGGAGACCGCCCGAACAAATACTCCTCCTTTCATCTTGTTTATATTGGCAAAAAACCAAAAAAATAGTGATTTTGTTTGGATTTTCAGATTGGAAAAAAGACCATTTTTATAAACCTTTGAAATTACTGGAAAACTTAGTAAAATCAAATATTTAACCCACCATAACTTAACCCCTGACTTCTCTATAGCGCTCCCTATTGCTCGGAAAACCACATCCAAATCACCTCCAAAACTTAAAACCCAAAAACTTTTCACTTGTCTTTTCTTCTTGACAATCAAAAAAAAACAAGGTATTTCTTGATGATAATCCATTTTATTTAAAGGAGTATTTATGGTCTCTGTTTTGATAGTTTTTGTTTTTTCATTTAGCCTTTTTTCCAGCCCTATTTTATCAGCAAGCCGTCCCAGTTCCAACTCCCTAATAAATAAAGAGCGTTTAGAGGAAATCTCACAAACACAGTCCTTAAATCTGTTACAAACGAGCCTATTGTTATTATTTCCGGTATTTATTTAAAAAATGGGAATCTAAAAAAAGAGAAGTTTCTCTATAATCCTAAGATAGAAATTCATAAAGAGGGCGGTTTGCTAACGCCTTTAGTTGAAGAGGGGGATATTCAAATAGAGTTAAAGGCGGGAGGAAATGTTATTTATTCCAATCGCTTGTCCAGTTTTGCGGAGATAGAGTTTTTAAAAGAAGGAGGAGAAAATCATAAGACCTATAAATTATCTTCTGTTCCGATAACAGCTTCTCTTCCTTTATTGTATGGAATGGATACGGATTATGAGATAGCGATAAAGCAAATTAATGGCTCTTCGGAAAGAGCGCTATTTTCAAGTGAATTGCCAAAATCAGAATAAGGAAGAAAACTTTATTGAAAAAACCAAGAAATAACTATAAGATATGAGAATGAAGCCTTTTATTTATTTATTTTTTATATTGGGCTTAGTTTATTCTTGTAAGCCTCCTAAGCCGCCCCTTCAGCCGCCGGGAGTTAAGTCGGATGTTCCTAATTTATTTCCAACAGAAAAAGATTACCCAAAAGAATTTCTTATTTCTGGTGAATATACCCTAACAAAAGGGAAGGAAAGCTTACAGTTTAATAGTGAGAATGAAGATTTGTATTGTTATTACAGTCTAATTGCAGACAGTAGACATCCTGATGAAGATATAATTCCTTTGCGATTCAGGTTGTATGATCAAAATAACAAGTTATTGCGAGTGGGTTTGCCAAAAGTTCAAAGATCATTCGTTGAAGAGAAAGGATTTACAGAAGAAGTAACAGTTTCGACTTACATTCCCTATCATAAAGACGGTGTAAAAATAAAAGCTGTCCTTGTAGATGATACAGGTAAAGATATGAAAGTATTAGCAGAAAGAGGAATCCTTACTCCTGAAGAGTTTAGGAAAAGGCCTTTTTATCAAGACTGTCACAGAGAAGCAGGCTTTCATAGATAGAGAAAAAGGCTTTGATATAGAATAAAGCAGTCAGTTCTTTCCTAACAACATATTTACCTTTCATTTAATAAATTCAAAAAGGTCAGCCTCCCAAAGGGAGACTGTTTTTTTATTAAATATAAGGTATCTCACTTTCAGGAGACTTTTGTTTTATTTTTATTTTTTTAAGGAAAATTATCCTTAATAAAAAAATCGGTTACCCTCTCATTTTCAGCTT
>JAPPIY010000053.1 GCA_026914095.1 Oligoflexia bacterium | reverse complement strand
GAATTGGTATTGGTATTGGTAAAAAACTAAACCTTAGGCTTAAATCAGCTGTCAACCTGAGTCCGCCCTTTTGCTCAGAGAAAAAACCTGAAAACACAAGGATTTTTGTTTTTTTTGCAACAGGTCTTAACAGACCTCTTGACACTAAAAAATTATAGTAAAATCAGTCATTTAGAAGGTCCTATCTCTTTGAAAGGGCGAACTCAGAGTCAATGGCTTTTTTTGTTATTTTCCGCCACAGACAATGTTATTTATAAAGAGAAGGGGGTTAAAGCTAAAATCTAAGAAAATAAGTTTCTAGGGGAATTATATACATGACTGCACAAAAAAACTTCAAACTAAGGAGATATAAAGGGTTTCAGACCGTTTATTCAGAAAAAAAATAAAGCGATAAAGTTACATTAAAAGAAATGAAAAAAGCCTTTTAAAAAACGAGAAAATAAAGGGAATCAAGTGCAGTCATGTATATAATTCCCGTTTCTAGCAAAAAACAGGATTAAGATAAAGAAAGTGGAAAGCTATAACACCCAAAAGAAACATCTGCTTTATAGCCGACCTTTGCCCCGCAGAAGCTGGCTCATAACCTTTAAACGGGATAAGTTAAAAACAGCCCTTATCCTCCTTCAAACAGTTCGGGAGAAAAGCCTCTTCTCATATTGTTTTCGGTTACAACTTTAGCCTGTAAAAACTGTTTGAGATACTCTTTGCCTCCGGTTTTGCTCCCCAAGCCTGACATTTTCCTTCCGCCAAAAGGATGACGCTTGACTAAAGCTCCTGTGCAATTCCTATTGATATAAAGATTGCCCGCTTCCACTAAAGACTTAAACTTTTCAATATGTCCCGGATGGCGGGAATAAAGCCCTGCTGTTAATCCAAACTGGGTTTGATTGACAGCTTTTACAGCCTCTTCCAAATTTTTTACTTTATAACAAGCTAGGATCGGGGCAAAAAGCTCCTCTTGCATTAAATCCGAATCCAAGCGATCGCTTAAATAAACAACAGGAGGGAAAAAATAAGCGGAATTTTTAAAATCAGAGGAAAATAATTTCAAGCTGTCTTCTTTTTTTATAAAATTTTGTATTCTTTCAAAAGAGTCTCTATCAACAAGAGGCCCTAGGCTGGCAGAAGGATCTTCAGGATCAGCCATCACCAAACTTTTCACAGCTGGTAAAAAACGACTCATAAATTTTTCATAAGCATCCTCTAAAATAATAACACGGCTGACAGCCGAGCATTTTTGCCCTTGAAAAGCAAAAGCCGACTGTAAAACACCGCTCACTGCCTCATCCAAATCCGCCGAGCTGTCAATTACAATGGCGTTTTTTCCCCCCATCTCCACAATACATTTTTTTATATTTTTTTGCTCTTTTGAAATGTGACTGGATTTTTTTATAATCTGACTCCCCACTTCAAAAGAGCCTGTGAAAGAAAGCAAAGAGACTTTAGGGTGCTTCACCAAATAATCCCCCGCCTCTTCGCCTTTTCCCGGTAAAAAGGCAAAACTCTCCTTGGGAAAACCGCTGGCCAACAAAAGCTGGGCCAGCTCAAAAGCAATTAAAGCGCTCTGCTCCGCCGGTTTGAGGATCACGGTATTGCCGCAAACTAAAGGGGCGACTGTCATCCCTGTTAAAATCGCTAAAGGAAAATTCCAAGGGGCTATCACAGCCGTTACGCCAATGGCTTCATAGCGTAAAAAACTCTCCTCTCCAGCCACCTCATCTGTGAGTTGGGGAACTGCCAGTTTTTCATAAGAGCTGGCATAATAATTACAAAAATCAATGGCTTCCGCCACATCAGCGACAGCCTCTCCCCAAGTCTTGCCCACTTCAAAAACCTGCAAAGCGGAAAGCTCAAACCGATTTTTCTCCATAAGCCCGGCTAATTTTTTTAAACAAGAAAGGCGATACTCTGGAGATTTTTGTTTCCACTCTTCAAAAAAATCATGGGTATAGGCGATAGCTGTCTCTGCTTGATCCTTTGTGGAAAAAAAGCTCTGACTGATGATTTGATCAAGATGACTGGGGTTTTCTCTTTTAAAAAGGCTGGGGGATTTTTCCTCTTTTCCTTTTAAGATCAAAGGAACTTCTAAGGGAAATTTGCTTTTCCAATATTCAAGCGCGCTTTTAAACTGCTCTCTATTCTCTTTAAGGCTAAAATCCAAAACAGGGAAATTGCAAAAAGAAGACTGAGCTTGAGAAGAAGTTTCTGTTTGAGAAGCTCTAGGGGGAGCTAACAGTTTTTCTGGAGATTGATTTTTTACAAAAGAGTTTAAAATAAAAGACTGATTGGCGCTATTTTCTAAAAGCCTTCTCACCAAATAAGACATTCCAGGAATCAAATCTCCTACCGCGCAATAGAGACGAACCAAATAGCCCTTCTCTCTCAAACAATGAGCCAAGCCTTCAGCCATACCGTATAAAACTTGAAACTCTAAAGACTTATGGGGATAAAGCTGATGGCAAGCTAAAGCGCAAGCCACAGAGCGGATATTATGAGAGCCTAGCGCCAGTTTAATATTTTGAGACTCTTTAAAAAACCAAGACAGACATTGTTCAAAGTTGGCATCTGTCCCTTCTTTTTTAGTCCAAACAGGAATTGGCCAATTTTTCTGTTGAGCCAGTAAAACCTCTGAATCCCAATAGGCTCCCTTTACCAAGCGAACTGTGATCTTTTGCCCTCTTTTTTTGGCAAATCTATCCAGTTGTTTTAAATCTTCAAAACTGTCTTTTAAATAAGCTTGGACCACGACTCCAAAGTGCGGGTAATTTTTCAACTCCTCTTCCATTAAAAGCTCTTTAAAAAGCTCTAAAAACAAATTTTTATAATTGTAATGCTCCATATCTAAATTGATAAAAATAAAATCCCGAACCGCTTTTTGAAACAGAGGTCTCAGCTTGCCTTTCAAATGTTTTTTAGAGTAATCCCAAGCCTCTGGCTTGATTTGAGAAAAAAGAGAGCTGGCTTTAATGGAAATGTTAAGGGCTGGAATTTTACCAAAATTATCTTTTTCCAGTTGCTCCTTTTTCGGCCATGTTTTTTGAGCGGAAAGAAGTTGATTCATCATATCCAAATAAGCTTGGCTGTAAAAATCAGCCTCTGGCTCAGATAAAGTGGCCTCACCTAAAATATCCATAGAAAAAGCCAGGCCCTGCTCCCAGTTTTTAGAAAGCGTTTTTAAAGCCTCCGAAACATTAGAGCCTGTGATAAACATTTTAGCCACTTGAGTGATTTGTTTTTTTATATTTTTCACCATTAAAGAGGGAAGCGCTTTCCCTAAACCCGAAGTGATAAAACTCAACTCCTGATCTTTAAAATACTCGTTAAAATGAGAGAGAAACTGCTCGTCATTAGAAAGGCTTGGCAAAACATCAATAAAGCGAAACAAACTGGTTTTTAAGTTTTTGTTCCGCATAGTCCAGGAGAGCATTTTTTTATACCACCAGTTTTTTTCTAAAAACAGAGAGTCCCGCTTTTGGCTGTGTTTTAAAAGCTCTGCGCCCTTTTCAAAAATAAGTTTTTCTAAATTTTTAGACATACTGTAAGCTCATTCTCTAACTAAGTGGCGGAGAGGGAGGGATTCGAACCCCCGAGACCCGTGAAGGTCTGCCGGTTTTCAAGACCGGTGCAATCAACCGCTCTGCCACCTCTCCTTT
>JAPPIY010000005.1 GCA_026914095.1 Oligoflexia bacterium | reverse complement strand
CTCCTTTTGAAAAAAATAAGAAGAAAAATCTATTGTTTTTAAACGGCCTGTCTCCATGTCTTCCACATCCACCAAACCCAAGGAGGGAATGTCTTTTTCAAAAATGTCAGAAATAATTAGATTGATAACTTCATGCTTTTTCTCCAGTTGCTTTAAAGGCTTTTCAAAAGAATGAGGCGCCAAAAAGTCACTCAAAACAAAAATATGGCTTTTTCTCTTCAACACCTTATACAAAAAAGAAAGCGCTTTATTTATATTTGTTTCAGAAGACTGTCTTTTAAAGCCACAAACTTCCCGAACCACACGAAAACTATGCGTGTTGCCTTTTTTAGGAGGAATGTAAAGCTCTATATCTGAAGAAAAGAGCAGGAGACCTAAAGTATCCTTATTTTTTAAACTGCAAAAAGCAATCAAGCCAGCTAATAGATCCGAAACTGACTTTTTAGACAGAGTTCCCACGCCAAAATCCATAGAAGAGCTGATATCAACTGCTAAAATGATTTGAGCTTGCTTGTCCTCCTCAAAAGTTTTTATATAAGGTTTTGACATTTTAGCGGTTAAGCTCCATGAGATAGAGCGAATATCATCTCCAAACACATATTCCCTCACATCAGAAAAGACCATTCCCTGCCCCTTAAAAGCCGAATGATAAGCTCCAGAAAACAGAGAATTCACTTTCCTTCTCAAGCGAATATCAATCTGTTTAACTTTTTTCATCAATTCTTTATTCAAATTACACCTCTAAATCTTTTAAAATTTTATGTATCACCTGCTCTTCCGTTATACCCTCGGCTTGAGCCTCATAAGATAAAATAAGCCGATGCCTCAAAATAGAAGGAGCGGTTCTTTTGACATCATCTATAGAGACAAAATCTCTCCCTTCAAAAAAAGCAAGAGCTTGTATAGCCTTAGGAAAGTTCACTGTGGCTCTGGGAGAGGCTCCAATTTCAATCCAATCCTCCAATTCTGGAAAACCATAATTTTTTGGCTTTCTGCTGGCTAAAACCAAATCCACAATATATTTTTTAACTTTTTTATCAATATGCGTTTTCCGAATGGCGGTTTGAATATTAAAAATATCAACAGGGCTTAAAATGGGAGTCACTTTTTGATTAAAGCCTTCCATCCTAAAGTTGAGAATAGCCATTTCTTCGTTTTCAGTGGGATAATCCACTTTAATTTTAAATAAAAACCGATCGGTTTGCGCCTCCGGCAAAGGAAAAGTCCCCTCCTGCTCTATAGGATTTTGTGTCGCTAAAACTAAAAAAGGCTTAGGCAAAGGATAAGTGTTCTCTCCGATTGTAACTTGTTTTTCCTCCATAGCCTCTAACAAAGCGCTTTGAACTTTAGCGGGAGCTCTATTGATTTCATCCGCTAACAAAATATTTGTGAAAATAGGCCCTTTTTTGGCTGTAAATTCTCCTGTGGATGAGTTAAACACCATAGTCCCAATAATATCAGAAGGCAGGAGATCAGGAGTGAATTGCACCCTCTTGAAATGGAGGGAAACCGCTTGGGCTACAGTGGAAACTGAGAGAGTTTTAGCTAAGCCCGGCAAGCCCTCGATTAAAACATGCCCCTCTGTAAAAAGACCTATCAGAATGCCTTGAATCATATCCTCCTGCCCCACAATGACCTTTCTGATCTCTTGGACTAACTCATTGATGCGATTGGCTGATTCTGTCATATAAAACTCCTTCCTTTTAAATAAAAGCAATTGTTAAGTTACCCTGTTTTTTACTATAAAACAAGAGGCTTATATCTACGGTTAGTTAAAATTTTCGGGATTTCTTAATTTTCAAGTTGCTCTGTTTTTCTTAAAAAGTTAGATTTTTTAAGAAAATAAAAAATGGAATACCCGCCTGTTAATTATCTTTCTTTTCAGCCTCATCCTATTGTGGGAGTTGATGAAGTTGGGCGAGGCTGTTTAGCTGGCCCTGTTTTTGCCGGAGCCGTCATTTTAAACTTCCCTCAAAAGTTCAAAGATTCCAAGCTGATCAGCGCAAAACAAAGAGAAGACTTGGCTATTCAAATAAAAAAGAAGCACAAATTTTCTATTGGAATAGCGAACTTAGAAGAAATTGAAAAATTAAATATTCACCAGGCCAGTCTGCTGGCCATGAAAAGAGCTGTCCATAAGCTTAATATCTCAAAAGGCCACCTTCTGATTGATGGAGCCTTCCCTCTTAAAGAAATCTCTTTCTTGTCCCAAACTGCCCTGATCAAAGGAGATAGAAGAGCCAGCCCTATTTCAGCCGCAGGAATTTTAGCTAAAACGGAAAGAGATAAACTTCTTGTAAAATTAAGCCAGCTTTACCCAGAGTATGGCTTTGACAAACATAAGGGTTACGCCACTTACAAACATAAGCTGGCTATCAAAAAGCATGGCCCCTGCCCTATACATAGAAAAACTTTTTCAGGAGTGAAAGAACATCTTTAAGCTGCTTTTGATGTTTTATGGCCATTTCCATTTTGAAAAAATTTTAACACATTCTCTTCAATCTGCTGAACTTTCCCACGAGAGATAGGCTCCACACTGAGGCCTACAAATACACTCACTAAGTTATTTTCACTGTCTTTTATTGGTATAGCTGTAACATGTTTGGGATATTCCTGCCAGCCAATCTGAGAAAAAAACTTTTTATTGACTGGATTATCCACAACAAAACCATTATAGGAATAACCTTTCTTTACAATCTTAAACAAAGAATAATCATTTAAATCAACAAAAATATCTTCTGTCTTTTTTAATTTAACTTGACCAGTCCAAGATATAGGATAAACCTTCTCTCCTTTCACTCTTAACACCAGAGAAGTGCAATAAAAAGATTTTGTATATTTCCATAATTCCTCATAATTGTACGAGTTATAAAAATGTGTCAAAGTTTTATCTACTGTATCAAAAAATGTAAATTTTGTATTTTCTTCAAGGCTTATATTATCAGCTGGCTTTTTAGAAGTAGCTTGCTTGTTTTCTTTGTTAAAATTTTTCATAACAAGAACATTGTCTTCAGCAGGAGCCCGTCCTGGAAAGGTGTTATTATCCTCTGTCACTCGCTCTTCCTCCCCCTCTGGAAAATCAGCGTGTTTTTCTAAATTCATTAAAGGCTCCGCGCTGACAGGCTTGTCCAAAGGCTTTTGCGAAGGCATATCCGGACTCACAGCTTGCTGAGATAAAACCGGCTCCGCGCTGACAGGCTTGTCTAAAGGCTTTTGCGAAGGCATATCCGGACTCACAGCTTGCTGAGTTGAAACCAAATCGGCGCTAGCAGGCTTGTTTAAAGGCTTTTGTGAAGGTATATCCGGACTCACATTTGCTTGCTCCAGATTTAATTTATTAATTTCAATAGATCGAGTCACCTCCTTCTCTATAAAATGTGATAGGCTCTGGACAAATTTCCACATGACTCGTAAAGATTGACAGCTTGTTAAGACAAAACGAGTGTTAAAACCTAAAACCTCTATTTCCCTCTTAGGAAGCTCTACACAGCCAATAAAAACTGTCTTATTCCAAAAAGCCACTGGCAAAATTTCTTCCGTCCAATCAAACAAGTCTTTTATTTCATTCCATTGTGTTTTGGTCATCAAGTTTTGCTCCAAAAATAACCCCTTCAAAAAAGGAATTTGATAATGATCAACCGCCCAATTAAAATAACTTTTTTGATCA
>JAPPIY010000246.1 GCA_026914095.1 Oligoflexia bacterium | reverse complement strand
TTAGTTAGGAATGTAATACAGCATGCAAAAGTATGTATTGCATCCCTATAGAAAGTATGATATACATTCATGTTATATATATATTTTATATATATATATAATATATATGTATATTATATATATCAATTTTCTATTAACTTAAATTATTTTTTCTGGTTTTTTTTTAAGTTTTCAGTATAAAAAGTTTTATAAGATGAGCAAAAAGAAAGGATTTCTTTTTGCAACTCTGATTTTACACTCTTGCGCCATTTTATTTCTTATTTGCCCTGTTTTTTTAAGAGCGAGTTTTAAGAATGATGAATGATGTTATAATGCTTTTTCTAAAAGTGAAAACGAGCTATACGACAGAATGAGCTATAAAGAAGCGCAGACATTTGTTAGAGAAATTAACATCAAGACAAAAAGGGATTTTTTTAAATTCGTTTTATCAGACGATAAACCGTTTGATTTGCCTGTAAATCCCAATAGGGCTTATAAAGAGTGGACCAGCTGGGAAGACTTTCTAGGAGTAGAAAGCGCGGGATCAGCAAAAGCGCCCCCTGTGAAGAAAGAGAATACTTTTTTAGAAGACTTGAAAGCTGTATTGGATATTGACAAGGAAGAAGCAAAGGCTGAGTTGAATCATCAGATTCAAGAGCCGAGTCAGAAAGAGGCATCTGTTGTCGAATCCTCTAATAGGACGGAAAAAATTTCAGGGAAAAGAAACAGCTTTCAAAGAAGAAATAGAGCAAAGAATAACAATTGGATGAGCTATGAAGAAGCTAAAAAACTTATTCAATCTCTAAAGATAACCACGGCCCTGCAGTTTTATGAATGGAGCAAAGAAAACAGACCTTCCAATTTTCCTTCTAGCCCTTATTCAGTTTATAAAAAAGAATGGCGGGGCTGGGGGGATTTTTTAGGAACTGGCCGGATAGTTACTAAACACTGGATGAGCTATGAGGAGGCAAAAGCTTTGATTCAAAGTGAAGGAGTAATTTCAGAGCCTGCCTATCGCAAATGGCGAAAAGCTGGGCGCAGGCCTCCAGATTTTCCTGTAAATCCTGACAGAATTTATAAAGAGGATTGGCAAAGCTGGCCAGAATTTCTAGGAACTGTCGAAAAACTGTAACACTAAAAATCATTAAAAATTTTTTAGAACTTGCTATCAAAGGCTCTTTTAGATAGTTGGCGCTGAAAAAGCTCTAATACACATAGTCGTCTGTTTGGCTGTTGTCTTCACTTCCTCCTAATAAAATTGCTAAAGTAAGAGCAATGACGCCTGCTCCTAAAACCAGCCAAGAGGGCCAATGCGATGAAGTTTTTTGAGCCGTTTTTGTTTCTGATTCTTCTAAGTCCGCTGGATTAAAAGTGAGAGCGTTTTCTGCCTTTGTTTTTAAACTCAGAACATTTAGATCGGGACAGCTAGAAACAGGGGCCAGCTTTACATTTTTATTTGGAGTTAAAAGCTCCAATTTTTGACAAGGGCCTCTGGTTAAACTTGCTGTTTTAATAGTTTGCCCCGCTAATTCTGATAAGCTTATATTTTTAGACCAAGCTTTATGAGAAGAGCTTAAAGCTGTTATTTTATAAACGGCTTGAGGAAGTGATAAGATTTGATTTTTTTCCAATCTTTGGCCGTTTAATAAAATAATTTCATGGTTGGGAAAAACTTGATTCCAATCCAAAGACAAATCATTTTTCTTTTTTTGGATTTCCTTCAGCTCTTTCATTAAAGGGGGTGGGAACAGATTATAGTCAGAGTAGCTTTCTTTATTAGTTTCAGCAGTAAAGAAGTCACTGGCTGAAAGCAATAAAGCTTTTCTTTTTTCAGGCTCCTCTTCCATTTGAGCCATCCGCAGGAGGGAATACATTATAATCCGTCTTTCTTCTTTATCCCAGTCCGCTTGATAGGCTAAATTAGAAATATCTCTAAAAGCTTGGACAGATCTTGCGCTTTCTCCAGAGAGATAAAGCTCTTGAGCTTTTAACAGCTTGTTTTTAAGTTTAAAGCTTTTGGCTCGCTCTCTTTTTTGGCTCAATAAATAGCTGGCGTAACTGGAGGAATGGGAGCTTTCTATAAATACTAAAAATTCTTGAAAGGGAGTATAAGCGCTTTTAATCCATATTGTGTTGTTTTGGGCTGTTGCAAAACTAGATTGAACACAAAAAATCAGCGCTAAAAACTGTGTAAGAAGTTTGTTTTTTTGTTTCATTTTTTTGCCAGTATTTTTCTCAAAAATTCTAATTAGGTTTTTACTATTCTGCTGTTTCATCATTTGAGCCTTTATTTTGTTCTCTTTGTTTTTTGTTTCCTGTTTTTAATTTCCTCTAAACAATTTTATTTTTTCACCTTGCCTTTTTATGCCAATCTTTATTTGATAATTGTATAAGCTATCCTTTTTTTAATTCTAATTACAGTCAAAACACTGTTTTTGTTACTTATTAAAAATTTTCTTCTATGACAATAAGAGATTTGCTTTTTTGTTTTTTATAAATTTTTGATCCTGTTTTTTGAGGGTTTTGAATAACAGCGTAAAATCCTTCTGTGTAGTCAAACAAATGAATAGCTGATTTTTCTGGAACTAAGGCTGTAAAAGCTCCTTCTTCTGTTGAGGGAGGCAGAACTTTAAGAGCGCTTGCCGTCAATGTTTCAGGAAGCCCTGTTGTTTTTGAATAGGCGTAAAGATCAACCACTCCATAAGAGCCAATGATGTTTTTTATATCTTGCCCATTGCTGATTTCTACAGGCATTAAAACAAAGCCTTTTGGAACCAGCTGATCCATAGACAGCTTTTCAGGAGCTGATTTAGATAAGAGTGGAAAAAGCTTTGAGGAAATAGAAAATACCAGTAAAAAAAATAAAATCACAAAATGCCATAAATATTTTTTTAAAAGGTATTCTGAAAAATTCCCTTTTAAAAAGGGGAGGCTTTTTAAGAAATTAACAAAAATATCTTTTTGATAAGCGGAGAAACTGTAAAAATAGTTTTTGATAGCAGTTTTCACTTTTCACCTCTTTGTTAAGGGTTTTAGCCAAGGCGCTTGCTTTTTTATTTTTTGTTTAGACAGCCTTTCTTTTTGTATCTGTTTTTGGGCTGTCAAATGAAAGCCCTGCAAAAAAATTAAAAAAGCCAGCAAAAGAGCTATGACAAATAGAGCTTCTATTAAAATTTGTCCTTTAGAAAGACGGCTTAATGATACAGTATGCTGAGCCATTTTGCGCCTCTTTGCTCTAAACTGCCTGCGCAGGTGTATTTTGGATTGTAGTTTTTAAATAAAGACAAACTTTTTTCTAAGGGATGAAACACAGAAAGTCTCCATTGAAAGCTGATCTTTTGGTGATTTTTAAAATCTTCTACAGGTGTGTAAATATAGGCGTCTGAGCCTATTTTTTCTTTTTGAACCGCTAAAGCTTTTTTATAAAAAGTGAGATCTTGAACTTGACTGGCTTTTAATTTTTTAAATTTTTGTTTTAATTGCTTTAAAGCTCGTTTTTTAATCAAAAAACTTTGAGTGAGAAGATACTGTTGTTTTAAAATTAAGGCTTTTTGTAAAAGCTTGATAGAATCTCTGACTTTTATAAGCGCAGGAGCCTTTGGGCTTAAAACAACAGAAGCTATAGCTGTTTTAATGCTGGCGTCTGCCGTTTTTCTGGCTTTGCTCGCATTAGAAACTTTTTTATTCAGCTTAAGC
>JAPPIY010000102.1 GCA_026914095.1 Oligoflexia bacterium | reverse complement strand
TCACAAATCGGACAGTCTAAAGGGTGATTGATCAAATGATACTCCAACCCCCAGCGAACAGCCGTTTTCACCTTTTCAGATTGATTGCTGACTTTCATTCCCTCTTGGACTTTTGTATTGCAGGCAATCTGAAGTTTTGGCTGTCCCTCAATTTCAACCATACAAAGACGGCACACTCCCGCTACACTTAAGCCCGGATGCCAGCAATAGTGGCAAATATCCTGCTGGAGCTTTTTAAAAGCCTCAATGACACTTGTCCCTTGAGGAACCTCAACTTTACGGCCGTTTATCTCGCAAGAAACTAATTTTTTAGACATAACTTTCCTTTTATAAAGCTTAATTGTAGTCTATGATCTCAATTCATACTTTGAGTCCAGCTAATCTTACCCATCTCCAAAAACATTTTACAAAAATAACTCAAACAAAACAAGCGCAAGTCTTTCATTTTTTTAATCAATTCCAGAATTTTTTATTTGTTGTTAAAATATCAATATCTGCTCCAAAGCCTTTAAAGTCCAGATCATGAGTAACGATTTTTATATTTTGCCCCTTAACCAACTCAATAGACAGCTTATCATTAAAGTCTATATCTATATTACCTGATACTGCTTCCACAATACCTATAAGCTGATCTTTTGAGGGTATCATCTAGCTTTTGGCATCTATCTAGCAGAGGTTTTATAGTATATTTTATTGTGTTTAGAGTTTCTTTATAATCTTTAGTTTTCTTATATTTTTTTTTAAAATCAGACCCAGCCCAGCCTTTTGACTTCTTCTTTACATTAAAATCATCCCTAAGCGCTCGGTTAACATATTCAGAAATAATATGGGATGCAAAAAACACTTCATTATTTTTAACTCTTTTATAAAAAGCGGAATATTCCCTTTGTCTATTTTCATCCCAGCCTCCTCTAGGATTTAGAATATATATCCAAATATTTGTATCAAATAAAAATTTATCTCTTGAGCTCGGTTTATACTTGGATATATCAATGATCATCTTCAATATCTGGTCTTTGTTCAAAATAAAGTTTTGCCATATCTAAGACTCTATCTAAAAGATTCTTATCCTCTTCTGACAAATTATCCACACAAATCAATTTCTCAATAGTCTCCTTGTCAAAGTCTTTAACAAGTTGGCCAAAAGCTGAATTTAAAAAGCTAGATACAATGAGATCAATATTTTTAAAATCTACAACAGCCTTTTTTTCGGCTTTCAAAACCTCACAAAGCCTATTATATAATAACTGTCCGTCATCAGAAGAAATAGCGTCTTTTCCTCTGATAACTTCTTCAACATTTATTGTTAATTCTTGCTCCATATTTTCCTTTTTTCATATATATTAGTAAAATTTTTTACAAATGTCATTGAAAAGCTTATCTAATAGTCTTGTTTTCTAAGTTTTTATTTAGGAGGCTCAAATCAACTCCTATTTGTCAAAAATTACAGTATCTTTAAGAGTTTGTCACCTGAAACCTTAGAATAACAATCGTTCCTTTTATACTGGAAGAAAGATGGGATACTCTTTTCGCAGACGGCTCTATATCCCAATATTCCTGCCAAAACTCATTTTTAGAGCAAATTTGAAGACGCCCTCCAGTTTTCCCAAGAAATTTTTTTAAAACACTTAAACCAAAACCGCCAGGATGAAGTCCTCTTCTTGTTGTATTTCCTTCTTGAATAGCCCACCAAATTGGAGTATTTAAGCTCTTTATATCTATAATTTTTGAAAAATCACTGCCTAAATAATCCTTTACATTCTCATGAATAGTCCTTCCAAGATTCGCTATACAGAAATCTATATGTTTCTCATTAGGATAATATTGCCCGCAAGCAAAAACATGATCACAACCCGCATGCAATGAAGGGTTGTTAAAAACCTCAATTAAACTCTTAAAAATCTGTTTTTTAGAGCCCTCAGTCATCTCTGGCATATCTTTCAAATTAAATAAGTGTTTAGTTAAATATTCCTTAAACTCCAAAGGCTTATCCGCTTTAAATTTTTTATATTTTATAGTTGTCCCATATCTATCAGGTAAAAAGCCCCTGCCAAAAGGATACATGAAAGCATTTCTTTTTAAAGTATTTTCAATTTTAGATTCTTCTGTTCCAAATTCAAATTGAATCTTATTTGAATTCTTATCAACTTGAGTTAAAACCGCTCCTAAACCAGAACACAAATGAGCGTCAAAAAAGTTAGTTTGAGTAAAATCTAACTTCAATGTCTCAGAACGCAATTCTCGAGATTTTTCTTCCAGCTTTGCAAGTTGATCAAGACCTTCTTTGTCACTTCTTACTTCTTTTTCAAACTGAAATTCCATGAACTAACAAATAAAAAAATTATATATTTAATTTGACGCTGTCTTAGAATCCATGCTTTCAATATACAAATATTTCTCAAAATCATTTCTAAATTTTGTAATAAAACTGATGGCAGGCATAGCCGCCGCATCAGACAAAGCGCATATTGTCCGCCCCTTCATGTTTTCCGCAACCTGCTGAATCAAATCCCAGTCCCCCATAACAGCCTCTCCCATACGAACCTTTTTTAAAATTTTAGAAAGCCAGCCTGTTCCCTCGCGACAAGGGGTGCATTGGCCGCAAGATTCATGATGGTAAAAATCCAATATAATAGATAAAATATCCATCATATCTCTAGTATCATCTATCACAATAACCGCTCCTGAACCTAAAAAAGTTCCTAATTCATTTAAAGACTCATAATCCAGTTTCGCTTTTTCCGCCTCCTCCGCTGTTAAAACAGGCACTGAGGAGCCGCCAGGGATCACTGCTTTTAAAGAACAGCCAGCCCTTAAACCGCCTCCTAAACTATAAATCAAATCTGTCAAAGAATAGCCTAAAGGCAATTCATAATTTCCTGGCCTTAAGACATCTCCGCTGAGAGAAAAGATTTTAGTTCCTGGGGATTTTTCCGTTCCAATCGCCCGATAAGCTTTAGCGCCATCCCGAATAATAGGGACAACAGCGGATAAAGTCTCCACATTATTCACAATAGTTGGCTTTTCTAAATAGCCCTTCACTGCGGGAAAAGGAGGTTTCAATTTAGGCTGGCCTTTTTTGCCCTCTAAAGAGGAAATCATGCCTGTTTCCTCTCCACAAATATAAGCGCCAGCCCCCAAATAAATATCCATTTCATGAGAAAAATTGGAATCTAAAATCTTTTTCCCAATCAAGCCTTCCTGTCTGGCCTCTCCAAGCGCGCTCTGTAAAATCCTGTAAGCTTTTTGATATTCTCCGCGAATATAAATATAAGATTTTTTAGATTGAATGGCATAAGCTGAAATCAACATTCCCTCAATCAGCTGATGGGGGGCCCGCTCCATCATCATACGGTCTTTAAATGTTCCCGGCTCCCCTTCATCGGCATTACAAAGCAAATAACGATCTTCTTTATTATTAGGCAAAAAAGACCATTTTATCCCAGTAGGAAAACCAGCTCCCCCTCGCCCCCTTAAGCCCGAATCCTTGACTTCTGAAACAATATCCCCCGGTTTTTTAGAAAGCGCTTTTTTAAGAGTCTGATACCCCCCCCTTTCTTTATAGCCCTCTAAAGTTAAATACTTTTCCCGGTGATAATGTTCTGTTAAAAGCTTATGCAACATTTTTAGACAGTCCCCGCAATGAGTTTTGATTTTAAAATAAAAAGCGCAGACTCTTTTTTAATTTTTA
>JAPPIY010000300.1:3478-3695 GCA_026914095.1 Oligoflexia bacterium | reverse complement strand
CCCCCGCTTTCGCGAGGGCATGCTTTCGCGGGAATGACAAAAGAGAGGAAAACTCAAACAGGATCAGATATAATTCCCTTATTTTCTGAGTTTTAAAGTCTTTATGGGAAGTTAAATCTATAATTTCCGATGGGAGTAAAAATTCAAATCAGACCAGTATAGACTAATGTCTTGCATTTTTCTCTTATTATAGGACGGCTTTGCTAAAAGGCTTGAA
>JAPPIY010000300.1:1785-3468 GCA_026914095.1 Oligoflexia bacterium | reverse complement strand
ATACCGTTGTTTTTAAAGAAAGGGCTGGTTTTATTTTTTGCGCTTTTTTCCGCTTTTTCCGCTCATGCGGTTAAGGTTCATTTTCCAGACGAAGAGCTGGCTGTTGAATCTGTTTTGCCGCTTGTGGATACCCCTGAAGTGGCGCTAAATAGAAATATTCGTTTAAAATTTAGAACAGAATTGAATCTGGATCTTGGAATAGGTTTAGACGAGCCTTTTTACTTTAAATTCTACCCCATGGGATCGGTGACTTTTCATTTGACAGAAATTCATGCTGTCAGTTTAATGGGGGCTTATTTTATTCCAAAATTGTCTTCGGCAGGGGAAGATCTCAAAGCAGGGGAAGGTTTAAAGGCTGGCACAACATTTGACCCTCTTAAGGCCCCTTACCCTCAACTCAGTGTTTTTTTAAGTTATCTATACATTCCTTACTATGGAAAAATCAGCTTAGCTAAAAGCTGGGCGCTCAATTTATCTATTTATGCTTTTGTCGGAGGAGGGCTGGTGGTGTCAAATAAAAATGATCAATTTCCCGCTTTGAATTTGGGTTTTGGAAAAAAGCTGTATTTTAACAAATGGCTGGGCGCTAAAACCAGCCTGGGTTTTTACAGCTATTATGGTCCAGCGACGGCAAAATTAAAGTTAGATGAATTGGAAGTGAGTTACAGTAGCCTGAAGTCAGAACAAAAAAGGTTAAATATCAATACTATCTTTCATTTTGGAGTTTTTGGCTTGTTATGAAACTAAAAGTTGTTTTATTGTTTTTTCTGCCTTTTTCCCTCTCTGCTGAAAATTTAAAGGATTTAGAGTCAGCGCCTGACCGATCAAAGAGAGTTAAGCGGATGAGAATTGACAGCTTGTCTGATTTGCAGAAATTAACCCCTCAAGATTCTGTTTCTGTGATCCAAAAAAGATATATGCCCAAAACCTTTCGCGGGGAATTGAATTTGTCTGTCTCAGCTGTGATCAATAATACTTTTTTTTATTTAGGAGGAGCCTCCGCAAAAGCGGGTTTTTTTGTTAGAGAGGATCATGGCTTCGGAGTGGAGGGCTTTGCTTTGCTTCCCCCTCTATTTAAAATGACAGCCAATGATATGATTGGCCCTCCCAACCAAATTGTCCCTTTAGGTTCTGTTTTAACTCAGTTTTATGGCGGGGCCTACTACAAATGGAGTCCTTTCTTTGGGAAATTTGCTGTTCTCAATCGGAAAATTGTTTATTTTGATATGTATATGACACTAGGAGCTGGCATGAACTGGGTTTTAAATGCAGTGGATGTTATTGATAAACAGCTTAAAAAAACAGGCAGGGGAAAACTGGAAAACGGGGTATCTGGGCGGGCGGTATTGTCTTCAAATAAATTTCCAGCTTTTAGCGCCGGCCTAGGGCAGATGTTTTCCTTAACACAGGATTGGGCTTTTAATTGGGAGTTAAAGTGGTTTTTGAGTTTTGTTCAGTATAACAATGGTCAGTTATACACGCCTTGGGATATTAACTTTTCCCTTGGCATGAATTATTATTTTCCGGGAGCAAAATACAGATGATAAAAAAGTTTTTTCTTGGCAGTCTTTTTCTTTCTGTTGGCTTGGTTTCTTTTTCTTCCTCCTCCAAAGTGTCCTCTGGCGAGTATTTAAAAAAAGTCACTCAGATTATTGAAAGAGGAGATTATCTTTTAGGCTCCAG
>JAPPIY010000300.1:0-1775 GCA_026914095.1 Oligoflexia bacterium | reverse complement strand
GTTTAAGCCGAGGCTCTTTTTTTAAGAGCAAAAGACTGCAAATCAAATACACTTTAGGGATTGCTTTTTTAGAAATGAAACTTTACCATTTAGCCTCTCTTCAATTTGTTTATGTGATTCGCAAAGACAAAGGCGGAAAATACAGGTCTAAGGCTTTAGAGAAATTGAGTCTTATTTTAGAGCATTTTGAAGGGGATCTTTTGTTTTGCCCTCTGGCGGACCAGGTCAAAGAGTATGATTATCCCAGCGCTGTTATCAGCCAGTTGAGTTTTTATTTTGGAAAGTGCGCTTTTTCTAAGAAAAACTTTAAAAGAGCCAGATATTATTTCTCAAAAGTGGCTTCCAGCTCTTCGGTTTATGACCGAGCGCTTTACTATAGAGCCTTAGCTTATGCCGAAGAAGATAAAGTGAGGCAGTCGGCCAATCTATTTAGAAAATTAGCTGGTTTAAAAAAAGGTATTACGGATACCAATCGGGTGGCTAGTTTTATGGGTTTGGCTCGTGTTCTCTATCAAGGAGAAAAGTTTGAAGATTCTATTAAGGTTTATCGGTCTATTCCTAGAGACACCCCTTATTTTTATGATTCTCTGCTGGAAAACAGCTGGAATTATTTAAGATCAGGAAAATTTCGCTCGGCTTTGAGTAACTTTCAAAGCCTTCATTCTGTTTTTTATAGAGATCGCTATCAGCCGGAATCCCTTATTTTGAGAGCTTATGTCTATTTATATATTTGCAAATATTATGAAATGGAAAAAGTGCTGAGCTTATTTCATGCTGTCTATATGCCGATATTGAAGGAGGTCAAGTCGGCTTTAAGAAGGGGGAGAAACTATAACTCTTATGTCAAGTCAGCTTTAGCCTATGTCCAAAATAAGCAAGATGGCTTAGGGCTTTCCGATGACCGCGCTTTGCCAAAAGTGGTCATGGATCAAATTTTAAAAAATGAAAAATTTTATTCTCTGATTGAATATCTTGTTAAGCTCAACCAAGAAAAAGCTCTGTTAGACAGCTTTCCAGCGGAATGGAGAAGAGATCGTGTGGGGCGCAATGCCTATTATATTTTAAATCGCCGTATTAAAACCACTCAAAACTCAGCGGGAAAGGAAGTCCGCAGAAACTTGCTGGCTGTTAAAGCGGAATTAGGGAGGCTTTATACTTCCTCTCAATATCTAAAGTATGATATGTTGAAAGGAAAGAGGGAGTATTTAAAAAAGAAAATATCAAGAAAATATTTGGATAAAATACAAATTGATGAGAAAATAACAAGATCTTATTATATTCAAAATGGGTATGAATATTGGCCTTTTGATGGAGAGGCCTGGTTAGATGAGTTGGGAAATTATCATTATTTAGGGAGACAAAGCTGTGAATAAGCTTCTTCTTTTTATTATTTTTTCACCCTGCCTTTTTGCCGAGAGTAACTCTCCTTCAGAAACAATTTTATCAGATATTGTTTTAGAAGAGTCATTTGAGACTGAGGACAACTTTATTTCTAGCTTCGAAGAGAAGTTGCCAGATGGGGAAGATAATGTTGCTTCTGGCTCTGAAGAGAAGTTGGAGGGCAGGGATAATGTTGCTTCTAGCTCTGAAGAGGAGGCGCTAAGGGAAATTTCCTCTAAAAAAATTAAAAAGTCGGGTATTAAAAGAGATCGCAGTTTTAAATTGCCAACTTCCAAAAGAATGAGAGCCAAAAAGAAAGTAAAAAAGCTGAATTTGAAGACCGTTGAGCCGCCTTCTTCTCAGGTTTATTATTCTCAGGACAGTGATGAAGCTGA
>JAPPIY010000040.1 GCA_026914095.1 Oligoflexia bacterium | reverse complement strand
AAACCCCTGCAAAAAATGTCCAGGGCCTTTTCCCTGCTCTCCTGTGAAGTGGTCTTTGTCTCTTATCTCACAGACGAAAGTCAATAATATCCCCAGTTTTAATCGTATCTTGCAACAGCCTCTCAATATAACGCATACAGGGCCTAATGACAGCGATTTTGAGTGTTTTTATACAGGCTCACCGGCTCTGGCTTGTGAAGATCAAAAAGGGACGATTGAGGGCTATGACAGCCATGGAAATAAGAAATGCTATTACCTTTGTCCCAAAGGAAAAACGCGAAAAGACGGCTTTGGCTGTGATGCTGGTTGCCCCAGCGGACAGATTTGGACTGGCGTTCAATGTGTCGAAACTTGCGTAAGAAACCCTGCTGTGCCTATACATTCTCAGCTAGGAATCAAATTAGGCGGAGTGTGTACAGTGGCTTTAGTACTCAATGGATGTAAAGCAACATATATCCCTCTAGCTTATGTACCAAGTATAGGGATGTGTATACAAGTTCCCACTGGGCTCGGCAGTACTGACTATTTAAGAGCAAAAACATTGCTAACATTAACGGTTACGGGCTTTGATGAAAGTGGAAATGCAGTGTCTTTTAAACCTTGCCCCAGCGGACAGGTTTGGATTGGCTCTCAATGCATGGAATATTGTGAGGGAGTGAGGGAGAGAGCAAAGACGAGTGGGTATGACTCGCCATCTCTAATGCCTGGAATAAAACTAAACAATAAGTGTCACTTTCCGTGTTATCAGAGGGGATCTTCGAACTCCTGTGTGTTTGTACCAAAGCTATCTCTTTGGTTACAAAAGACTAAAACCATGAATAACGAAAGGCTTAATCACCCGAGGCACATTCTGAATCGCCTTTGGACTATGGATTATAATGATTACTTGTTATTTTTTTGATTTTAGGGTCTTCATAGGGAGAGTATTCCCCATAGATTTTATCGGAAATGTCAAAATATATAGCTGATGAGTTTTAAAAGCGCCATCAAAACCAAGAATTAATAGTTGACTGCGTAAAGAGCTTTAGACTAAGAAAATAAAAGAGTTTCAAGCTATTCATTCGTAAAATAAATAGTCATCCTTTAAAAGTCAGAGAAAAAGTTTTCTTCTTCAAAAGCGCAATTAACGGGGCTACTCTAAAACTTGATAATATCTTTTATCTCTTTATGGCAAAATTAAAATAAGTTAAATCTTTTTCCAGCTGAAAAAGTTTCCTGTCCAAGCTGTGACACAGCTCTTCCTCCCTGTCCAGCAGGGAAACAATCTTTAAACCGTTAGAAAAATCAGGAACAGCTTTTTTAAATAATTGCTTTTTTTTGACAGGGGCCAAGCTCATCTTTTCACTCATTTTTATATTATTTTTTAATCTCTCAGTCATTTTAATACCCTATTTTTTTTGAACAAAATGCAGACACAATTGCGCAGGAGAACGAAAAAAGCAGGAATCCAGTCAAACAGAGTTGGTATAAAACTCTGAACAATATCTTGATCGTAAAACTTCCACAAAATATTGACTTATAGTATATATTTTGTATATACTTTTTAGGCTAAGGGGAATTGATTCTATGTCTTCAAAAATTCAAAAATGGGGAAATTCACTGGGTGTTAGAATTCCAAAAGTAATTATAGAAAAAGCAAATCTAAGCCTAAATTCTAAAGTTGAAATAGAGTGTAAAAATCAAAAGATTATCATTTTCTCTCAAAACAAACCTATTCTATTAAAAGATCTCTTGTCTCAAGCTACTAAAGACAATCTGCACATAGAAGACAGCTATATTAAAGCGGGAAAAGAGGTTTGGTAAATGGCTTATATTCCAAGTAAAGGGATTTGATTTGGTTGAATTTTTCCCCTCAAGCTGGACATGAGCAAAAGGGCAAACGGCCGGCTCTTGTTATTTCATCTAAAGAATACAACAAAAAACTCATCTAGCTTTATGTTGTCCAATAAGCTCCAACAGGAAAGCCTACTATATTGACGACAAGTTAGCGACATTTTTACGATAGGGAGCTTGATAAATGGTTAATAACATTAAAGAAATAGCTTTTGAAGAGGCTATAGAACGGCACCTTTTAAATAAGGGTGGGCATATTAAGGGCGATAGGAATCAATTTGACTCTGTTCGGGGTATTGACTCTAAAGCGTTATACAGTTGACGGATAAACAGGCGCAATTAACGGGGCTACTCTAAAACTTGATAATATCTTTTATTTCTTTTATGGCAAAATTAAAATAAGTTAAGTCTTTTTCCAGCTGAAAAAGTTTCCTGTCCAAGCTGTGACACAGCTCTTCTTCCCTGTCAGATAAAGAAATAATCTTTAAACCGTTAGAAAAATCAGGAACAGCTTTTTTAAATAATTGCTTTTTTTTGACAGAGGCCAGGCTCATCTTTTCACTCGTTTTTATGTTATTTTTTAATCTCTCAGTCATTTTAATATCCTATTTTTTTTACATAAAATAAAATTAGCTTAAAAAGCAAAACCGCCCATAAATTTGAGAGTTTTATTGAAACTTATTCTCATTTTACCATTTAAAGCCTTTTCTAGGGCCGACTCACCCCTAAATAGCCGCAAATTAAATTATCTAAATCATGATCGGTTACTTTTCTCCTAGCCCTTCCAGAAGACAGCCTGGGCTCCATAACAGAATGGTAGCTGTTGATTTTTGAGGATCTTCTAGCCTTCGATCTGTGATAACCTTGATCGTAATCCAGGCTATCATGACTAAAATGAGCCAAACCCGGAACATGCCCCAGCTCGTGGATAATTAAACTTGGAAAGTCCACTTTATTTCTTGGAATTTTAGGAAAAGGAGTCGCAATATGCCTAACAGCTTTTTGTTTTGTAAAAGGCTTTAACAAAAATTTCAGCCATTGTTTGAACTGCTCAGCTATTTTAAATCTAAGTCCAGGGGATCTGGAACTGGCGATTCTCCGGCTCTCCTTTATTTTATTTTCAGCTAAAGTGATTTCTTGATTGTAAGAGGGATCATAATAGTAATCAAAAGCCTCATCATTCACTAAAATATCAGTGTCTCTGATTTCATGGCCCATTGAAGCGATAGTTGTAATAGCTTGAGTGTTGGGATTGCTTTCATATCGGGAAAACTTATTATCTACAAAAAATAGAAAATTATTCTCATCTTTCCCCGGCTTTCCATTGTATAAATTATGCTTATCAACAACAGCAAATAAGGGGAAAGGCTTTACGCCTTCTTCTTGCAAATACTCTGTCCAACGCAAATTCCAGTGAGAGACCGCAGAAATAAAATTATCCTTCGCGTTTTTGGGAACCGAGTGATGCATATAAAAAGGGATAGGAAATTTGCTTTCATCCCAACGCAAGCCCTGCCCTGAATATTGACTGACAGCAAAACCGCAAAGATCTTTGTCTCCAACATAAATCGAACTGCCTGGCTGGAAAACACAATTGTTTAACAATCCAACCCATAAAAACAAATGGCCTATTTTTAAACAAGCTTTCATCTATGTAACTTTTCGGCAAATTCAAGAGACTTTTTAAAAAAATAACAAGAGAATCAGGCTAAAAAAACAGGTTTAGAGGAAGACAATACAGCAAACTACATAGAAAATATACCGATCGTGCTTGAGTTTTTCTGCCTGAAGTTGGAGATTCCCGCTTTCGCGGAATGACGAAATGCGGAAAATTTCAAACAGGATCAGTATAACTATACCTAAGACCAGGAAAATCAGCTTACAAGGCTGGCTG
>JAPPIY010000155.1 GCA_026914095.1 Oligoflexia bacterium | reverse complement strand
ATTCCCGAAATTTCTTATAATTGGCGGGTGAGCGGACGCAATTGACTTAGTTGCTATACTTTTTTTGTCAGCCCGCAGTTTTAACCCCTGCTGTCATTTATACGATTCGGTTTGATTGAGTTTTCTTTTCATCTGTTCAGTCTTTCACTGGAAGGCTGAGCCAATTGTTTAAAAACTTACATTATAGACTTTCTAATAAGAGATCTGTTAAGATAAAGATTTATTTTTACTATAAAATTTTTAAATAAATATCTAAAAGAGTGTTTTAAGGCATTTATTGAAAAAAAGCTTTTTTTAAAGGCTTTTTAAGAAAAAGAATCTTGACTTTTAGGAATAAAATCTTCTCCAACTGATTTTTTATTGGAAAAATAAAGTGTAAAATCTGCATTTTATGGTATAAAAATTTGACTTATTTTTACTCTTTCTATAAATTTCGGGCTGATGCCAAACCTTGAAAATTTTAGCTCTTTACAAAATGGTGTGGATGCAAAGCCATCTTATTCTTATGACTTGGATATGGCTGTTTTGCTATTTTCAAACGGCAGTTTTTCAAAAAGCTTAATTTATCTTGAGAAGTCCATGGAGACTTTTAAACATCTGAAAGATTTTGATTCTTATTTTTATTGCTATAATTTGATGATTCAAGCTTTAAATGAGTTGGGAGAGAAAGAGAAACTCAGTCAGTGGAATAAATCTGTGCAAGAGTTTTGTCTGGCTCATCAAGTTTCACAGGCTCCTATTATTTTGGTCTGTTCCGCCTATTACAGCATGTATGCGGAAAAAGACTTTGAAAAAGCAAAATCGGATTTGAATATGGCTTTAAAAATGTCTTTTGACCGGCATGACAGCTGTATCAAGTCAGAGGATCGTGTGGGGCAGAATAAGTCCCGAATGGAGATTATATCCTGCCTTTATACTTATTCTTTGTATTATTATGAAATGGAAGACTACGAAAACTGTCTTCAAGAGTTGAAAAATTTAAATATTTTATTAAAAGATTATTCTGAACTTAAAGATCAGGTGGAGTGGGATCACTCTAAGACAGACAATGTTCAAGAGCTTCAAAGATATCATCAAATTTTAACAGCTTTAAATAAGACTTTTCCAGCTGTTGAACGGATGAAATTAGGGGTTAAGTTTCTAACGGCTTTGATTGAAATGAGGCATTTTAAAAATTATAAACAAGCGGAAAAACTGTTATGGGATCTTTATGAAACAGCCAATAAAACGAATAACACTTATTTGATTCCCTTGGTATTAATTCACATGTCTTGGTGTTACTCCAGGCTAAACAATAAAAAGCAGGCTCTTATGTTTTTTAACTTGGCTAAAAAAAATGTCAATCCAGAGAGAAGGCTTTTAGTAGATTACATAGAAAACATGGGGAAAAAAGAAAAGTTAGATTCAGCGGGTGAAGAGGATAATTATGATATAATCTTTGACTTAAAGGATCATTTGATTGTAGAAAAAGAAAAAGGATGTGTGGAGCTTAAAAATCAATTTATTTTAATGGACTTGTTAAAACTTTTTTTATTAAATCCAGGGGTGTCTTATTCTAAAGAAAATATTATCCGTAAAGTGTGGAAACAAGAGTATTCGCCAGAAGCGCATGATAATAAAATTTATGTCACAATAAAAAGATTAAGAGAAATGATAGAGATAAACTCTTGCAAGCCAGTGTATATTTGCAGGAACAATATGGGTTATTATTTTTCTAATTCAGCTAAGGTTTTGGTTAAATCAGAGGAGACTTTTAATGAGAAGAGTTATTGAACCTGCTTTGATTTTGTTGGCTTTATTTTTCTCCTTTTCTGTTTTGTCTGGCGGCGCTCCCTCTGGATATCAGAACCCTTTTTATAAGAAGAAATATATCTTTCATTTTTCCCCTCCCACAGGTGAGTTACAGCTATATGAAATTTTGTCAGCTCATCAGATGGATGATTATTTACTCTTTGATGTTGATAAAATGGAATCAAATAACTTTACATACGGGGATGATACGAAGTGTTTTTTTAAGGGAATTGTTCCAATAGAAGATTTGGAAAGAATTAAAGCGCATTCTAAAGTTGTTTTTTCTATACAGGCAATTGATGGCTACAATTTAGCAGAACCGGGTGATCCAGTGGCTCCTTTGCCGGCCCCTCTTCCTTTTTATGAAGGTCCGGGTGATCCAGTGGCTCCTTTGCCGGCCCCTCTTCCTTTTTATGAAGGTCCGGGTGATCCAGTGGCTCCTTTGCCGGCCCCTCTTCCTTTTTATATAGATTCTGACACAGGCGAGTATGTTATTTTACATAAAAATCATAAGGGAATAGTACAGGAGGTCATTTTCTTAACTCCAAAAAGAGAAGAAGAATGGTCTAATGATATTGCGAATGTTTGGAAAGAGTACTTTCATCGTCTTGAGAAGACTTGTAATAATTAGATTATTTATTCCCTTAGGAAAGTCTGGGTTTTTCTGTTTTACAGCAAACTATGGCGGTTGTATATTTAGCCAGCCATTATAAAAGCCTGTAAAATCAAGAGGCCCAAAGATTTTCAAGCCTTTTATAAGCTTTAAAACTACTCTTTTTTTTTGTCTCATAATAACCGTCCTGAAACTTTATATTTAAAGGAATTGGACTCTTGACTGGAGTATTGCCTCTTTACTTATCCCATTTTTATAGCTTTTTTTGTTTCTTTAAAGGAAGGTGTAAGCGCTCAGTGATTTGCTGACAAAAAAGAGAAGAATAGCTATCATAATTGAAAAAATTACATTTGTGAGATTTTAAAATGTCTGAAATTTTTAGACTTGATTTTTAGAAAAATATAAGATAGGAATTTGTAAGAAAAATCACTGTATTTGTTTGGAGTTGGAATTTATTTTGTTAAGAGATTTAAACTGGTTGAGGCTTTAGCTGGATTTCCTGTCTTGTTATTTTAAGTGATAGTAAAATTTTAGCTGAGTGTTTTTTTATGAAAATGATGTTTTTTTAAATATAGAGTGAGCTGGTTTGTAAGGGAGATTAGATAAGTTTAAATTTTAAAGGAGGTTAGCTCAGTTGGTAGAGCGCCACCCTTACAAGGTGGATGTCGTCGGTTCGAATCCGGCACCTCCTACCATTCACTCTCTTAACTCTTTATATTACTTGGCTTTTTTATTTCAAAATCTAACTCGCTGTGATTCTCGCTGTGATTTTTAAAATAACCTTTAAACTTATTGCCTAATAAACTCATTTGTTGAACTCTCAAGTAATCCCTGATTATTTTCTCTCTCACTTCCAAACAGGTTAAAAGCTTTTGTCGTCTTCTCTGCTGTCTCTCTATTTAAAAGAGCCACTACTTTGGCATACTTCTCTGTCATACGACTTGAAGTGTGACCAAGACTTGCCTGCACTGAAGATATATCTCTCGTAGCTATCAATGCCATTGTGGCGTAAGAATGCCTTAAGATATGTGTTGACCTCCAGGGAAGCTTTAATGCCATAAAACCATGATTAAAAGCGGATTGAATAGCATTGTATTTTAAAAGCTTGCCCTCCATGTCTGTAAATAAAAACTCTCTGTCTTGTCTCTCTTCTTTCATCTCTGCCAGTATAGACACTAACTCATCAGAGAGAAGAAGCAGACGAACAGATGCAGAGGTTTTTGTGTCTTCTTCCAAAAAGGGTTTTTTCGTTGCTTAGTTGATTTTTGGTTTGTTTCGTATCTTTTTGTTTTTTAGCTGTGCTCATATATCCCCCTTCTGTCTTAAGGCTCAAAGACCCGCTTACTTTTTGAACCT
>JAPPIY010000250.1 GCA_026914095.1 Oligoflexia bacterium | reverse complement strand
CATATAACGCCATTGTCGCAAAGGTATGACGGCATATATGCGTCCCTCGCCAAGGCAAATTCAAAGCCTTAAAACCGCTCGTAAAAGCATACCTTATTGAAGGGTATATCGGAGTCTTTCCGTTTCTATTCAAAAACACAAACTCCTCTTCCGGTCTTTCAGACTTAATCTCCTTTAGCAGTTGGATAAGCTCCTTTGGCAATACTAGCGTCCTTAATGACTCCTTCGTCTTAGCTCTTTCTGTTATAAAAGGCTTTTTAGATATTCTATCCCAACCTACTACACGAAAGATATTCACTAAGCCTTTTTCTAAGTCTATGGCATCCCACTTAAGACCGCAGGCTTCTCCCACACGAACTCCTGTAAGCACCATAAAACTAGCTAGTCTCCAAAACACCTCGTCCATTCTCTTGTTAGACTTCATCCACTCAATCCAACTTCTCACTTCCTCTGGCTTCATATGGTAATCAGGACGCCTTGATACTGTTTCCTTATAAAAACACATCTTCTTATGTCTTCTTAATATTGGAACAATAAATGACGAATCCTTATAATGATGATACCAATGAAGGATATGACCTAAAACTTTAAGCTCTTCTACAAAGCTTTTTCTCTTGCTATGATCTACCTTTGGATGATCTTTTAGCCAATCAATCCACAGATCAATATGACTTGAGTTTAGCTCTGATATTCTAAGCCTAGCCATAGGGCTTTCTATTAGATACATGTATCTGCCAGAAATGCTTTGCTTTGAAGAGAAAGCTAAAAAAGAAAGCTTTTCTTTTTTATAAAGTTTTATAACTTCAAGTAAAGTCCTTTTCTTGCTCTCACTTTTTAAAGCTCTTGGATCAGCTAACAGCTTTTCCTTCATCCTATCGTGCCAGCTATGAGCTGTAGCTCTGTTGTCAAAGACTTTAGATGCTAATCTAACACCTCTTACATATATTTCAGCGTAATAAAACACTTTGTTATTCTTCTTTTTTCGTTTTGTTATAGACATGGTTCAAACTCCTTTGTTTGCAACCAGCCACTTATCTTTTCATAACGAAAAAATGTCTTTCTTCCTATTCTCAAAAATGGAATAGACCGCATTGCGACCCAATTCCTTATCGTTTTTTGAGAAACTCCAATGTAATCAGCTAATTCCTCTATCCTTATTAAATTGTCAAAGAACGCATCTAATTTTTTATCATCAGATGATCGGCTGGCAATGCGAACACTCCCAGCGTCTTTAAGCTTACTGCTGGATATTTCCTTTGTCCAGCTCTTTAAACGCTTTGAATTATTGGCTTGAAACTCAAACTCTAAGTGTTTAGTTTTTTTGTCTTTTTTCATATAATCCCCCTTCTTTCTTAAAGCTCAAAACTCACTTTTATTTGAGCTTTTGTTTAATGACTTCTTTTTTAAGAAAAGCTTTAATTAAAAAACCCCTCTAAAAAGCTTATATTGTTTCTATTTACCAATTTGTTATTTCACTACAAAAACAGCGTTTAAAAAGACGATCTTCCATAATAGCCGTTTTTGTATCTTTAAAAATCCGCTCTTCCACCTCCTTTCTGTTGATGATTTTTGGCAGGCTGTGAAAGCTCCTCTGCCCTTAACCTCTTTCCTTTTTCTTTATTGTCCTACTTTCTTTTTTCAGCTCTATGCCCTCAATTTTTCCAAAAAATAACTTCTGACGCCTTTTCCTCAAACTCCCTGCTTTTATCTAATAACAAGCTAAATAAAAGAAACCTCACAATTTAAAAACTCAGCCTAAAAAACTGACACACAACAAAACTCCAAATAAAAAAAACTCAAAACTAAACCTCCAAATATAAACAAACTTTCATAATACAACCCAACCTTTCACAGCCTGCCAAAAATCATCTTCTTTCCTTTCCTTCAATCCACACTCACTTAACTATTACTACACTACAACTTAACTTACTTCCTTCGTTCCTCTCCGAAACTGACCACTCTCAGACAAGATGTGTGAGAGTGGTCAGTTTTGGAGAGGAACCTCCCAACTCGCTTTTAAAATCCAAATTCTTCTTAAAAGCCTTTAAATACAAGGCTTTTAGTGTGGGCAAGTTGAGGGAAACTAACAGGTAAGACTTTTTTACCCTGCTCACAGGGTGGACAGGCTGTGGGCAGGCTCTTTTCAATCTGTTCAGCGCCTGCCCACACCCAACAAAGCATGAATTTTTTAAATTAAAACTTTTTTCTTTTTCGCTTTTTAAAACTTTTATTAAAACACTCATCACTGAAATTTCCTTTTATTTTACATTTATTATTTTTATGTTTTTTAGTTATTATTTAGTTATTACTTTCTTTTATTTATCACTTCTGGCTTTGTTGTTAGTTTTTTGGATTTTTTCCTTTATTTTTTATTTTTTTCTTTTCCTCTTTCTTTTCCTCTTTCTTTTTTGGTTTATTTCTTTGTTCCTTTATTCTAGCTCCTCTTCCCCATTTCTATATCTGGCTTTTCTTCCCTCGGGGAGCTTAAAATCCTCCCTAAACACCTCCTTAAGTGTAGAATAAGCAAAATTACACTTCCCCCAACCATACAAAGCATATTTATCCCAAAGCTTTGACAACAGCTCTCCAAAAGACTTATTTAAAACCACATACCAAACAAAACTAATATTCTTCTTTTCCTTGTATTTTGAAAATATCTTCTTATATCTATGCTTTGCTTTTAAACAAAGCTCCAACTCTAAAGCTATGGCTTTCATCCCTCCATGATTATCATTTGTTGTAAAAAGACCATCCGGGATTAAAGAAATGCTAGTTTGATAATTACGATACGACTCTTCACGACCAAAAGAGCTTATAAGCTCTTTTCTTAAAACATGCTCTGCTGTCCAGCTCTTTACTATATTAAGCCTTTCAAGCTGTATCCTTATCCCTGAAACTGCCACATCATGTTGAAGACAGCTTTTATTTATGGCTTTAGTTTCAATATCATGCTTAAATAACTTTGCTGATTTTTTACTTAATACCCAAGCTAGACTTCCGTTGGGTAGCCCTTCTGATGAATAAATAAAACCTCTTTGCTTTAAAATCCTAAGCCTTCTTAAAACAGTTCTCGTGTTAATGTCTTTAAAAATAAGAGCTCTTATCTGCTGAGTAGATAAAACGCCATAGCTTTCTAATAGCTCAAGTAACAACAAATCTCTAGCTGTCACTTTAGGAAGCTGTCTTTTAGGCTTTAAAGATAAATTAGGTTTTTTATAAAAGGATTGAGATTCTTTTTTTATTATAAAATAAATATCCTTTTCTAAAGAAGGTAAACCCTCTTTACTAGAATCCTTAAAACTGCTTTTTAAGGATTGAGGGCAAAAGGGAGTTTTATCTTTTAAAACGGCTTCTTTTCTTTCTGACATTTTTTACCTCTTTCTATTTTTCTGTTTAAACTGTTTGTCTTTTTTATCTTCTTTTCAATCTTTACCTTCTTTTTTTTTGTTTTTTTTATATTGTTTATTTTTTTAAACTTATTTAAAAAACAAACTCTTATTTTAATACTTCGTAAAGTATTTATCTTGGTATGAGTTCCATGATAGCTTTTTTTGTCTGCTCGGCTGATTTGATTTCTGTAGCGGTTTCTTTTAAATCTTGAAAAGTGATTTTTAGCTCTGTAAATCTTTCCTCTAAGTCCTCTTGCTTTTTTTGATACTCTGAAACTTGATCCTCAAGATTTTTAAAAGGTTTTATAACACCTTTATTAAAATGTTGTAGCTCTTCTATTTGAACTAAGATTTTTTCATAAATAAATTTAAAAGAAATG
>JAPPIY010000264.1 GCA_026914095.1 Oligoflexia bacterium | reverse complement strand
ACATATCAATAAAATATCTTGTGTGGATTGTCAAGGCAAAGAGCTAATACTATTTCTTTGATAAAATTCTTTTATTTTATTTACTATATTCTATTTTCATTAAAGGAAATCCAGCAGAAAAACTCTTAGAGGGTTAGATAATAAAAAAGTCTTGAAGGCTTAAGTCAGAATTTTTGCGTGAAATTTACGTGAATTTCTGGTTATCAGCGGGATGAAAAGACGGGTTTTAGTTGAATTTTAAGCGTTTTTTAAGGTTTTGAGCCTCTATTTTTAAGCATTTTCAATCCCTCCGCAGGCGCCAAAACTTTCCAAAGCCCTTATACAAAGTCTTTTCGCTGTCCCATAAAAGAAGGGAGAACAGAAGTCAAAACCGCAATAAAGCCTAAAAAGAATATAACTCCAAAAATAATTAAAACAGCCCCTACGATCCTCCCTAAGCCTGTTATCGGAACAATATCCCCATATCCCACTGTTGAAACTGTGCATATAGCCCACCATAAAGCATCCCAATAAGTATTGACCTGAGCATTTACAGTTTTTTCAGAATAATAAAATAGATAGGCTGATAAAAACATAATGGCATTCCCTATAACGGTAATATAGACTAGAGTAGGCGTCATTAAAGCTCTAAATAAAGCCACAAAAAGCTTTGGTATATGATGATGAGCTCTAAATAAGTCTTTTTTTGCAGAATCCATAATTATTATTTGTTTTTTACTACTCTTATCACTATAAAATCTGACAGTCCATATTAAAAAATATTTTCCCCACATAATTTAAACAGGAAAATTTTTCAAAATAACAGCTAAAAACCGCTCTTTAAAGCTTTAAGCTTGATCTATTATTTCTTTGATTTTATAAATATATTGACTTTGGATTTGAATTTTTATCCCAATTTGCGTCTTCTGAGGGGAAAGAAACTCTTGCGAAATTTTACCCTTATGAAATAGAGGCGGGGATTTCCAGAAAAAACTTCAAAATCCAAATAAGATTAACAGTTTTTATGAAAATGCGCTTATTGTTTATAGTTTTCTTTTTTATCACCCACTCTGTTTCAGCTAATACCATTAGCGTCCAGACTTTAAATATTTATAGCCCTTTTTATGTTGGAAACAAAGAAGATCGCAAAAACTCTCTCTTTCAATTTCTAAAAAATGAAAGCAGTGACATTAATTTTTTTCAAGAGGTTTGGTTTGAAAGCGATTATCAGCAATTAGAAAAAATATCTCAATCTATAGGTCTAAGCAGTATTTACCATACAGCCTCTTTTAAATATAAAAAACAAAGCGGTTTGATGACAGCAGTCAAAGGCAATGTTTATAAAACAGAATTTTACTTTTTTCCCCAAGGAAACAGTTGGATTGATTCTGTATATAATTTTTTTAATATCAATAAAGGTTTTGGAGTCACTTATGCAACACTTCCTCAAACTTCAAACACTCCATTTATTGCCGTTAATGTGCATCTTCATCATTTGAGTCAGGAGACTCGTTTACTTCAGCTTTTGTCTTATCTCAAATGGTTTTTAAATGAATCTATTTTAAGCCGCCCTGTTATTTTTGCTGGTGATTTTAATTTTGAGCCTAGCAGTCTGGAGTTTGAAATGATACAACATATCTTCCGTTTTAAAGAGCCTCAATCCCATCTGAATTTTCCTTACAAATGCACAGTTTGCAAAGAAAATGAATATTTTATAGGACACACTATAAGCAAAATATTACAAATAAGTTATGAAAGAACCATAGATTATATTTTTTTTAGATCCTCCCCCTCAACTCATCTCACTCCAAAAAATTTTGTTGTATTTCCAAAAAAATACAATGGAAATTTTTTATCCGATCATTACGGTGTGAAGGCTGAAATAAAATTTGAGCCTTATTCAAAGAGGCAAGAGATAAGCTGGTCAGAGCTTGAAAATCGCATCAAGCTGTTTTTGGAGACTCTTGATAAAGTTCAGTATCAACTGAGTAAAAACTCATCCCCGCTAGATGATATTCCTTTGTCTGAATACTATAGAAAAACAACAGCTCAAATAAATGTGGAGCAATTTTTAAATTCCCTCCGTAATAGGTTGAGAAACGAGGACAGCCTTTTGATACAACATCTCAGTCAAAACTGATCTTCTCACTAAGGTTTATCTTTAATCAGTCGGTGTTAAAAAAGTTTTAGCCTATTACTTTACTTTTGTCTATTCAAAGGATTAGCCTGCCTGCATTAAAAATTATTTAGCTCCCTCACTTCAAAGAAATGATTGCCAACCAATCAGTTCTGGTATAATCTTATAGAAAATGTCTGATCTAAAAAATATTTCTCTTTTTAACCCAAGCCCAGAACACAAAGCTCTCAGAGAGATGATCGCTGATTTTGTCAAAAAAGAGTTAGAGCCTCAAGCTTTAGAGTTTGATAAAAAAGAGCAGTTTAACTTAGAGCTGTTTCGCAAACTGGGCGATTTGGGCTTGTTGGGTTTATTGGCGCAAGAGGAAGAGCTAGGCGGATCCAACATGGATTTAACAGCCATGCTTATTGCGCATGAAGAGTTAAGCTCTTCCGATCCCGGTTTTTGTTTGGCTTATCTAGCCCACAGTGTTTTGTGCGTTTATAATATCTATAGAAATGCCAATGAAGATCAAAAAAAGCTCCTTTTGCCGGGGCTGTGCTCAGGTAAAAAAATAGGGGCTATGGCTATGTCTGAGCCTGACTGCGGAACAGACGCTCTTGCTATGAAAACTCAGGCTGTGAAAAAAGGAGATAAATATATTTTAAACGGCAGAAAGATGTGGATCACCAATGGCTGTATTGACGACAACAAGCAAGCCTGTGATTATGTGTTAGTTTATGCCAAAACAGGAGATAAAATCTCCAGTTTTATTGTTGAAAAATCCTTTAAAGGTTTTTCTGTAGGACAAAAAATTGGAGATAAATTAGGAATGCGGGCCTCCAACACGGCTGAGCTGGTTTTTGATAACTGCGAGACGCCAAGCTCTCATCTTGTGGGGAAAGAAGGAGATTCTCTTATTCACATGATGAGAAACTTAGAGGTGGAAAGGCTGGCTTTAGCCTCCATGTCTCTGGGTATTGCAAAAAGATGCCTTGAAGTTATGAACAGATACTCTTTAGAAAGAAAATCCTTTAAAAAAAGCATCCGCTCTTTTGGACAAATACAAAAATATTTAGCCAAAAGCTATGCGGAATACCAAGCGATTCGCTCTTATGTGTATAATACCGCCCGACAGATACAGGCAGAGCCTTCTAAAAATCACCGTTTGGACTGTGATGGTGTAAAACTTTTAGCGGGAGAGTTAGGCAAAATGATAGCGGACAGAGCCATACAAGTTTTAGGCGGGTATGGCTATGTGGGAGAGTATGCTGTTGAAAGGCTTTGGCGGGATGCCAAACTGCTGGAAATTGGCGGAGGCACAAATGAAGCCTTAGAAAAAAACATGACAAAAGAGCTGGAAAGTCTAATCCACTGATTTTGATTTGTTGGTTTAGTTGATATGTCACAAGAGCTTATAAATAAGAAACATAAAACCTCAGATAGGCTTTTTGCCACAAGCGGTCAAAGCCTGCCCTTGTGGAAACGGGGGCCGACTCGTTTTACGCCTCTTAATTTATAAGCTCTGGTGAAACAAAAACTAAAAAACTCTACATAAGTTGTATATTTTATAAAAAAGTTGAAAAAAACAAACCAAATCGGTATAAAATAACAAATGAGCAACATTCAATTTGATTTTTCTGAAAAAACAGCTCTTATTACAGGAGCTGGTCAAGGC
>JAPPIY010000141.1 GCA_026914095.1 Oligoflexia bacterium | reverse complement strand
TTATTTCCTTAGTTTGAAGCTTCTTTATGCTGAGTCATGTATATAATTCCCGAAATTCCTTATAATTGACGGGTAAGTAGGCGCAATTCACTGAGTTGCTATAATTTTTTTAGTAAAATCCTTGTGTCTTTTTGTAGATTAGCCTTTATTTTAAGGTTCTTAGGTCTAGTTTTGAGTTTTATAAGCTAAAATTTTTTTCACTCTTTGTCTAAATTTAAAATAACAAATTATAACTTCCTAACTATTTATGAAAATTACAGATGTAAAAATTAATTTAATGTCTAATCAGGAGCCTTTAAAGGCTTTTGTCAGTATCACTTTTGACAACTGTTTTGTTGTGCATGATTTAAGAATTATTAAAACGCAGGGCAAGACCTTTGTGGCTATGCCTAGTAAGAAGATCCGAGATGGAAATCGTCAAGTGGATGCTTATAAGGATATTGCTCATCCTATTAACTCAGAAATGAGGGATTTGATAGAAAAAGCTGTCTTGGAAAAATACCAATCAGCCGTCCAAAGCATAAGCTGAGCTTTAGGGCTTTATACGGCTTATTTTATCTGATCTTTTGTATAAGCGGACAGCTTCTGTTTTTCTCTAAAACTTGAAAATTTGGGAATTATATATTTAATACAACATAAAATTTTTTAAACGAAGGTAAAGCTTAAATTTATAGCAGTTTCTAAAATTCTTCGGTTTTTATTTTTATGTTTCATAAAAGCTTTGAAAATTCCTTATATCTAGGCTTTCATGACTTGTTTGCTGTTTTAAGTATATAATTCCTAAAAATTTAAACCCTTTATAAAAAGTTTAAAATCTGAACTCATTTTTAGCCTTTGAATTTTCAGATTTTTGCGTGATTTACAGGTTTTTGTTCCCAATTAAATCCTTGGGACCTGCTCAGAACAGGCCAATTTATGGTATTTTTCTTTGATATAGAAGTTATAAAAACTTGATTTTTTGGTAAAAATCATGGATATTTTGCTTTTAATGGGGTGTAGGCAAGCGGTAAGCCAACAGATTTTGGTTCTGTCATTCGCAGGTTCGAATCCTGCCACCCCATCCATTGATTTCACAAACTTTGGAAATCTTGTGTATGGACATTTCAGGAAATGTCGGGATGTTTCAAGCCCCCGTGTTTCTTAACAAATCAGGCAATCGTCATTTCGCTGTGTTTATATCTGGATATTTCCCAGCATTTCAAAATTGTTATATAATTCTACATAAAATTATACATGGATTTTAGAAGGTTCAGGGGCTTCTTTGGCGGATGAAAAGAAATTGCGCCTTTCAAGTTTTATTCTTGAGTTTTTGCTATTTGATAACATAAGTTAAGTTTAAGGGTGTGGAATGAAAAAGAAAGATTCTAAAAAATTAATTATTAGAAACAGCACTGCGGAATTTCTGATCTTTACCAAACAGGAAGGTAAAAATCAGATTGAGGTGCGTTATGAAAAGGGCACTATCTGGCTCACACAAAAACTTATAGCTGAGTTATTTTCTGTAGAACGCTCTGTTATTACAAAACACTTACAAAATATATTTAATGAGAAGGAATTAAATAAAGATTCAGTATGTGCAAATTTTGCACATACTGCCTCCGATGGCAAAAAATACAGCACACTATTTTATAACTTAGATGCCATTATCTCTGTTGGCTATAGGGTGAACTCAAAGCGAGCGACACAATTCCGGCAATGGGCAACTCATGTTTTAAGAGAGTTTGCAATTAAAGGTTATATCCTGGACAAAAAAAGACTGGAAAACGGCTCTTTTCTTGGAGAAGATTATTTTGAGCATTTACTCTCCGAAATTCGGGAAATCCGATTGAGTGAGAGGCGTTTTTATCAAAAAATCACTGATATTTATGCGACAAGTATAGATTATAATAAAGAAGCTCCGACAACTCGTGATTTTTTTGCAAAAGCGCAAAATAAACTTCACTATGCTGTCCATAGCCAAACGGCGGCAGAACTTATCAAACAAAGAGCAGATAGCAATAAAAAAAATATGGGGCTTACAAGTTGGGAGAATAGTCCAAAAGGGAAAATATTGAAAACAGATGTATCGGTCGCAAAAAACTACTTAACATCTGAGGAGTTGGAATCACTGGGAAGAGTTGTGAGCGCTTATCTCGATCTTGCAGAGGACAGAGCAAAACGAAAAATCCCCATGACTATGGAAGACTGGGCGAAACGATTGGATCAATTTCTAAAATTTGATGAACGGGAAATCTTGGATAATGCGGGAACAATCAGTAATGCTATTGCCAAAGATTTTGCTGAAAGTGAATTTGAAAAATATCGTATCGTTCAAGATCGGCTGTTTGAGTCTGATTTTGATAAAGAAGCTAAAAAACTGGAACAACATTTAAAGCAAAAAAAGGAAACTAAAGATGAGTAATTTTTCTAAAGATCAAACCAAATTTTAGTTTAATTTTCAGGAGGGACAAACAAATGAAAAAGGATTCTACGCCAAACTCTGAAGAGTTTTTCATAGCAGTTGAAAAGGGAGATATAAAAAAAGTAGCTTCTTTTTTGGAAGCTGGTATAGATCCTAATTTAAAGGATGAAGATGGATTGACAGCTTTACATAGGGCCAGCATTAGAGGAGGTTTGGCAATAGTTAAGTTCTTGATTGAAAAAGGAGCAAATATCAATGCTCAAACTAATGAAGGTTATTTTTCCAATCATTCCCTTTAGTTCTCTCTGTATCCCTGTGATAACCGCCGGCAACCTCTTCATCAAAAAGTCATGCCCGCTCAAAACTCTCCAGCAAATATTGTGGGGAAAGAAAGTCAATACTATATTATAAGGGATATATTATTTTTTTTCAGACAGTGTTTAGTGAAGGTATTTGAGAGGATTCACATTTCGTTTTTTATACATAATTTCAAAATGGAGGTGAGGGCCTGAGCTGTTTCCTGTATTTCCCACTTCGCCTATTGCCTGTCCTTGTCTCACTCTTTGCCCCAGCCGGACTTTTATTTGACTTAAATGAGAATAGAGACTGGTCCAATGAGGGCTATGCTCTATAATGATCACCTTTCCATAGCCGGTGAATTTTTGCCCGGCGTAAACCACCCGTCCTGAATAACTGCTTAAAACATCTGTTCCTAAATCAGCTTTTAAATCAATTCCTAGATGAGGAGGTCTTTTAAGAGAGTGAAATTGTTGTGTGATTTTATATTTTTTAAGAGGCCATTGAAAGTTAAGAGGAGCTGATTTTTGGATGAAAGCGCAGGAGTTTAAAACACTCAAAATCAGACAGAGGATAAAGAATTTGATCATTTTATTTGTAAAGAAGTTTGCTGGTTTAATTGGATGAAAATCTACTATTTTTTGTGATATTTGCAACAAAAAAAAGAATCTGTCCAATTATAGCTTATGAGACTTTCTCAACTTAAAGCGCGGAATGACTGACAGATACTTTGTCTTGAGTTTGCCCTTGAGCCTTTAAAATTACCGAAGAGAAGTTGTAACTATCTAATTTTACTTGACTTTTTAAAATCCAACCTCTATTTAAGATAGACTGCGCTAAAAAATATAAAAAGTTAGTATTTATAATAACTTAGAGAGTTTTTTCTGCTGGATTGAAGTCTGAAAGCGCGAACTCAGGGCAGACACTTTGCGGCAAAGGTTATAATGATACGAAAACTTGTAAATAGACAGGCTTATTATTTAGAAATAGATTTAAACAGTTTCATAGAGAGGAAACTGAGAGCATAACTCTTTCACTTCCTTATGAATCTTTGAAAAAAGAGTTTCATTTTCAATATTTTTTATCA
>JAPPIY010000243.1 GCA_026914095.1 Oligoflexia bacterium | reverse complement strand
AAAGAAATGCAAAAAGCTGATAAAAAAAAGCAAGTAAAAGGAATAATGCGAAGTCCTATCTGTAATTCCCGAAATTTCAAACAGGATCGATATAAGCTCTATAAAAAATGTTTAAGAAATAAGCTGTGTCAGTATGGTTTAGCTATCATTATATATCGCACATAGCGAAATTTTTACGGTTATCTATATCTGTCTTGAACTCATAATGAAATTTTGCTATAAAAAAAGAGGTAAAACTGGAACTTATAATTTATTGGGGCTTTGTTTTATACCTATAAAGTTTTAATCCTTTGAATGGGCTGATGTTTTGTATGACAGAGGAGAAATGCGGAGCAAATAAAGATGTTTTCAATTTAAAAGCCTCTATTTTTAGGCTTTTTATAGGCTTGCTATTCATTGAGAGTAAGAAACAAGAATAAATTGAAAAAAACAGCTTCTAAAAGACAAATAAGAACGGCGATTATGGGAGGAAGTTTTGATCCTTTTCATTTGGCGCATCTCAACAGCCTTCTGACGGTTAAAGAAAAATTTAATTTAGATTATGTTCTTTTAATCCCTTCTTTTAAAACTCCTTTAAAACATGAAACAATAGAAATTAACCCTTTTCATCGTTTAAATATGTTAAAGCAAGTGGCTGAAAATTACCCTTTTCTGCTTGTGGATGATCAAGAGATCAATCGCAAGGGAGTGAGTTATACTTATAAAACAGTCGGCGAGCTGTTAAAAAAAAGAAAACAAGAAGAGCTTTTTTTTATTATCGGCTTAGATCAGTTTTATATTTTTGATCAATGGAAAAATTATGAGAGAATTTTACAAAAAACAGACTTAATTGTAACCAGCCGGCCGAGAGCTCAATTTCCAAAGAGATTATCTGATTTGCCCTTAGGTTTGAAAGCGCTTGTAAAAACCAGAAAGTCAGATCATATTGTTTTAAAGCCTGTAAAAGATCTTTCTAAGAGGAAAAATAAGACCATTTATTTTTGTAAATTAAAGGATATGGATATTTCCTCTTCTGATATAAAAAAAAGACTGCTTGAAGGAAAAGAGTTTTCCCATTTACTGCCTAAAGAAGTGGACTTATACATCAAAGAAAACAAACTTTACACGGCTCAGGCTAAAGCTCCTGATCACACTCGCGTTTTAATGGAGTTTTCCGTTAAAGAGCTAAAAAAGAAGAAAGCTTATGATATTAAATTTTATGATTTCAGAAATAAGCCCCTGCCATTTTCTTTTGCCGTGATCGCTATAGCTTCTAACACAAGACAGACTGTAGCCATAGCCAACCATCTTAAAAAGACAATCAAAGAAAGATTTGACTTAGCGCCCTGGAGTGAAGAGGGAAAAGAATCGGCGAAATGGATTGTATTGGATTATGGAGATTTGATTTTTCATATTTTTTACGATTACACAAGAAAATTTTATAATTTGGAAAAGCTGTGGCAGTCTTGCTTAATGGATTCTTGAATTGCAGGCAATGGTCCGATTGTTAATTTCCTATCACTTGTTTCTCAGCCATTTCAATTCATTGAATATTTCTCTGTTTCCCAGCAGTTCCTCTCTTAAAATAGAAACACTGTCATAAGCTTTTCTTTTATCTCCTTTAAAAAGCTCTCTAGCCACTTTCTCCTGGCCTTTTGCTCCTTTAAGTTACAGGCCATATTTATTAAATAAATCCCTTAAACTATTATCTCAAAAAGCGGTATTTTTCAAGGTAAATGCCAATCAGTGAAAAATTTTCACAGAATGTTTCATAATTTGTATAAAAAACAACTTTCACTGTATTGAAAATAAGCTTGTAGCGTTTTAAGGATAGGCTCTTCAATATTGGAAAGCATTTGTGAAAAACTCAATTCTGTGTAATTAGGGTCTATGCCACAGGCTGGGTTGGCTATGACAGAAAAGCCAGCGAGTTTAGCTCCCGCTTGTTTTAGAGCAATGGCCTCTAAAACTGTTGACATGCCAACGGCGTCAAAAAGGCCTTTTGAGCTGGTATTAAGCCATTGGATTTGAGCGGGTGTTTCAAGCTCAGGCCCGCAAAGCCCCGCATAAACCCCAGGGCTGACTCTGATTTTTAGCTTTAAAAGCTCTGAACTGATTTTTTCTCTCATTTCAGGGTCATAAACCTGAGACATATCCGGAAAGCGATGCCCCAATTTTTTGCCTTGAGGAGTTGTCTTTTCCGGACCTATGAGAGGGCTGACTCCTGTGAAATTGACATGATCTTTTAAAGCTATCACTGTTCCCACTGTATGCTCTTTTTTTAATCCACCGGAGATATTGCTTAAAACAAAGCGCTTGGTTCCAGCCAGCAATATCTGCATGACAGGCTCTGCCACAGTTTGAGCGGAATGCCCTTCATAGAGATGAAGGCGGCCGCATTGAAAACTGATGGATTGATTGGATTGTTTATGGACAAAAAAGCGATAAAAACCCGCATGAGACTTTACAGTGGGGGAGGGCAGTTGAGGAACCTCTGAAAAAAGGCAGGCTTTTCGCTCCTCCCAATTTTTAAAAAGCTCCAACTCTTTGATTTTATCTAAAGAGGAGCTGAAGCCGGAGCCTAATACAAAATGCAGGAGAGGATGGGAAATATTTATTTTTTTATAATAGTCTTCAAAAAATAACACATTATTTTTATTATGAAGTTTTTTAAGCTTTGTCAATAGCTGAAAAAAGAGGAGCCGCTAAACAGGTTAATAGAAGGATTGTAGAAATCTACAAATCAGCGAAAGAGCTGTTATCCATTTTGTTTTGTAACTTAGAGACAATTGTATCCATATTTCCGTTTTTCTGTTTGAAAAGATAATACATTTGATCCCTTAATAGATATAATGCGCTTATTCCGTCAATAATTATATCCAGAAAAGCTAATTCTTTAGGGAAAGACTGCGAATCAACAATCCAGAGGATTTTAATAGAACGAAAGCTCATAATATCAAACTTTGTAACAATCTTATACAGCTTGTTCTTTAATAAATAAGGCTCTTTCACAACAAAGTGGATATACTCAGAAGGGATGGATTTTACTGGCAAAAGCATGCTATATCCAATCCATGCGGTAAAATAATGCTCAATAAATTCTATTAATATTTTTTTATGGGAGGCTCTCAGCGGCGCTTGCGCGCCTTTCCTCCAACGGCCAGTTGTTATTTTTAATATCTTATTTAAAGAAAAAGCTGTTTTAACAAAACACCTAATCTCAGTTTCTTTATCTTGAGAAGAGGGAAACTCTCTATTGATGCTCAACAAATTTTGCATTTGCTTTTTAGTAAAATGTTGTATGGATTGTCGGACAGAAAAATCTGGATTTATCCAATCAGCTTTTGAAAAGTTTTCACATATTTCCTTCTGAATAAGATTACTTTCCACATTGAAGTCAGTATGCTCTTGCATTGCTCTGCCAGCTGTTTTTTGATCTCTATTTATATTTGCGCCTGCATTTGAGCTGATTTCTATTTCTGAGCTTGAGTCTGTGTTTGTTTTTATATTTGTATTTGCGTTCTTATCTGCATTTGGGCTTGCTCCTGTTTTTGAGTTTGAATTTTCACTTGTATTTGAGGTGTTTAGGTTTGGACTCTTTGGCATATATACAGGAGTTATTTCTTTTGCCTTTACATTTGCTGTGTCTGTATTTGCTCTTGCATTTTTATTTGCGCTCTTATTTGCGTTTGGGCTTGCCTCTGCGCCTTCATCTGTATTTGGACTTATTTTTGTTTCTGGGTTTAAGCCTATGCTCACTCTTGTATCTGTATTTTTATTTGCGCTCTTTTTTGAGTTTGGGCTTGCTTCTGCGCCTT
>JAPPIY010000105.1:1087-3837 GCA_026914095.1 Oligoflexia bacterium | reverse complement strand
GGCCAAAGCGCAGTCCTCCTCCATAATCTAGCACAAAATCTGTAAAAACATGATTGAGTTCTGCCACTTCTCCTAATTCTAAAAAAACAACTCCCTGTAAATATTTATCCCAAATCGGCCAGCGAAGCTCTGTTTGCGCCAAGTAAATTTTATCACCAATAAAGCGGTTTCTTTTAAATCCCCGCAAGGTGTTTAGACCTTGAAAAAAACTGTATCTTCCTAAACTGTACTTTGTGGCATAAGGGCTGACAGATAGAAAAGAAGAGCCGAAAAAAGCTCTTAGGGCTAAAATAGAGTCTTTAAAGGGAGTGAAGTCAGCTTCTTTAAATAAAGGAAAATAAAACCGAAAATCTCCATCTCCTTGGCAGTAAGAGTCAGAATAGGACAAGTTGGCTTTACAGCCAAAAGAGACTTGATGAAAAGCTCCCTTTTTAGGGTCTCTCAAATTGTCACGAGTATCAAAACCGGCAAAAGCTCTGAGAAACAAGAAGGCTTCATTAGGAAAGTATTGTTTGTTATCTTGTAAGTCTTTCCTTTCTTTTCTAAAAAAGGCTTTTCCTCCTAGACCAAAATAAAAACCCTGCTCTTTTTCTTGATAAGCCAGATCGTAATTGATGATAAAGCGAGTGGAGTAAATTTGCGTTGGATCTGACAGTTTGGCCAACATGGCTTGTGGATTTTTAATATCTCCATAATAATTTTCATAATGATTGTTATAAACTAAGCCTCCCTTAGACCTAAAAACTCCTTCTCTGTTCCCGATAAAAGATAGACTGAAACGAAAAAAAGGATGGAATAAATATTTGCTGAATGAGGAGTTAAGATAGTAGCCTTTTTCTTTTGGAGAGTAAGAAAACAAACTGAGTCCAAACCTATGCCCTTGAGTGGTGTCATGGGAATAGAGGGGGGTTATGCCAATTTTGTGGGCATTGTGTTTATTTTGAAAAAACCAAGAGCTGTCTTCAATGAGAGTGTCTAAAAAACTGGCTCCTTCTATATGTTCAGGCTCTTGAGGGGCAAAGTCTTCAGAGATAGATTGGGCAGGCGCCTCTTCCAATTGTTCAGTTTGAGAGTCAGGGTGTTCAGGCTCAGGTTCTGTAATAGGAGCTATTTCTATAATTTCAAGAGAGGAGGTTTCGCTGTCCTCTTTATCTTTATTTTCAGAAATCTCTTCTTCTAAAGAGGAAGAGATTTGCCTAAGGCCTTCTTCTTTGCTGAAAGAAAAAGAAGGCGTGTCTGCGCCGTAACAGAGCAAGGGAGATATTAGAAAAATAATTTTTATAACTATCAACATCCTAAAATCCTTTTCGTTTAAGATATTAGGAGCTTAAACATAAAAGCTGATTTTGTCTATGTTTTTTGTGGTTTTTTGAGCTATTTTAGCTATTTTTTATTTTTTTTGTAAAATTGGCAGAAAATAATTGCTTAAAATTATTTGTAGTTTGTAATATCATTATGAAGCTATGACACTGTCAATCATTATTCCCACACATAAGCGGTTTTTTCAAGTTCAACAGCTCTTAAATTCTATAGCAGAGCAGAACTTTCCTAAAAGAGATTTACAAGTTTTATTGATTTCTAATTTAAAAGATAAGAGGTTGAGGAAAACAATTTCTCATTGGGAGAGAGTGTTTTTTGATTTTAAGTATATGGAGACAGGGGTAAAGGGGGTTAATAAAGCTCGCAATTTAGGGATTCGTTTTGCAAGAGGGGATATTTTATATTTTTTAGATGATGATTGTTTTTTAGATGATAAAGAGCAGTTAAACAATCTTATGTTGGAACATAAAAAAGAGGCTATAGGGGTTGGAGGGGGATATAAAACATTGGAGGATTCTTATGGTTTAGAGAAGTTTTATCAGGATAATACCGATCAATGGATAAAGCGCTCTGCGCTTTTAAAAAATCAGAGTGAGCAGCTTGTGGGGGGAAACTCTTCTTATAAGAGGGAAGTTTTTGATAAGGGTTTTTACTTTGATCCTTTAATTGTTTTTGGAGGCTCTGAAGAGGGCTTTAACCGAAGTCTGAGGGCGCAAGGCTGGACTTTGCTTTTTGTGGATAAATTGAGTGTTCTTCATAAAGTTAAACTCAGTTGGCTTTCTTTGATTAAAAAAAGTTTTAGGCAAGGGCTTGGCTCAGTTGAGAGTCATTCTGGGACAGTAAAACATAATTTAAAAGACAAATGGGCCTTTTTATATAAGGACAGTCATTCTGTTTATTCTTTGTTTTATAATTTGTTTTTTAAACTAGGTTTTTTTTGGGGGCTGGCAAAACTGGATCAGCGGGGGATTTTGTTTCAGGTTTTTAGATTTATCTTTTTATTTTTAAAAAGCCGTTGGTATTTTTTCACAGATTATTTCGTTAAGTGGTTTTACGGACGGGTATTGATAAGGGGTTATATGACGCTGTTGTTAAAGCCTTTAGGGGGTATATGGCGTAGTCTAGGTTGGCTTTATGGCAGGGTATTTTTAAGGCTTGTGGGGATTTTATGGTATGGACTGGGCTGGTTTTATGGGACAGTGTTGCTTTTTTTATTTCATCACTCTCCGCCTATGAAGCTGTATTATTTTAGCAAGTATCAATATCATAAGAGAATAAAACCTGTAGGGTTACCATGGTATGTATTAGGCTGGTTCTACGGGAAGGTGCTGGTGAGGGGCTATGTTGAGGTATTTTCAAAGCCTTTGGGTTTTCTATGGTATGTATTAGGCTGGTTCTACGGGAAGGTGCTGGTGAGGGGCTATGTTGAG
>JAPPIY010000105.1:0-987 GCA_026914095.1 Oligoflexia bacterium | reverse complement strand
AGCCTTTGGGTTTTCTATGGTATGTATTAGGCTGGTTCTACGGGAAGGTGCTGGTTGTTATATTTCATCGTTTTTTCCCCCTGAAGCTATATCATTTTAGCGAGTATCAATATCGCAAGAGAATAAAACCTTTATTAAATAAAAAAAGGAATTCAATTTTGTAGGCTTTTTATATGCAATTAGGCCTTCCCTTTTTAACAGGAATCATATAAATGACTTCTAAAATTTTTTTTTAATTAAAACATTTTATCTATAAAATAAATATTTTAATCTCTTCAGGTTTAATTCCTTTCAATTTGTCATGGGGAGTTTCACTAAATTATTTTTGGTGTTATTTTTGTTTTAACTTTCTAAAATAAGTGATAGGACTGTTGAAAAATCCCAGAGAAAAAATAGTATTTATAAAATTGTATTGAAGAATTGAAAAGAATATGTTTTAAAACGGAGGGGTTTTTCAACAGTCCGACTGGCAATATACCAATTCTGTTTGATTTTTTATCCCAAATTGTTCTGTCTTTTTCCAAAAAGCTGAACTTCCGCTCAGCATATCCTCGCGAAAACAGGAGTGGTATGTCCCTCAAATATGGACAGTTGCTAAGACTAAGGTAGCGTGTTAAAACCCGATAACACCGAGAAGGGGAAACCATGAAAAACACCGATAGAAAACACTATTTTTTTAAGCTCTTTTTATTTTTTACTAGATGAAAATCTTTTATTTTCAGGAATTATACGCTTGACTGCGCTTATGAGATTTTTAACTAAAGAAACATCAAGGGTTTCAAACTCTTTATCCAGAAAATAAACAGAGGTAAAATAGGAACTCAAAAAGAAACAAAAAAAGCTATAAAAATGGGATCAGTAAAGAGGCGATACTTCAGTCAAGCGTATAATTCCCTTATTTTCTTAATTTTAAAGTCTGTATGGGAAGTCATGTATATAATTCCCGTAACTTCAAATCCGATTCGTATAAACTGCTGTTCCAAAGCC
>JAPPIY010000057.1 GCA_026914095.1 Oligoflexia bacterium | reverse complement strand
TTTTATAACTGACAGCTATTTCTTTTTCCAGTTGAGAAATCTGGTTTTTTAACTCTTGTTTTGCAATCTCAAAGTCAATTTTATTTTCTTCCAGTCGATATTTTTCTTGATTGATTTTTTCGTAAAAAGATCTAGAAAACAAGGGCCAGCTTAAACCCACTCCAATTTCATAAAAAGACTGTTTAGGGGAAAACTCTAAGTCAGAGGAGGCTCCTCCCGGTATCAAACCGCCTTTTCCAAAGACTTGAAGGCTGGGGAACAAAAGAGACTGCTTAGTCTTCAGCTTTAATTTTTGCTGAGAGATTTGGCTGTCTTTGATTTTAATTGCCCGAGTGTTTTCTATTTTTATTTTTGAGAAGGAGGGAGGAGGGGCCGGTTTTTCCTCTTCAAATACAATGTCATATTCCCTAGGATTTTTTTTTAACAGCAAAAGCAGGGCTTTTTTCTCTCTCTCATAGTTTTGTTTTTGCTTATCTGTCCATTGTTGGATGTTTTGATACTCAGCCAAAATTTGAGGCCGCTCTCCGGGATTTAAAAAATTATACTTTTTTTTGCTGTTAATTTGACGAACCAGTTTTTTATAGGTTTTTAAGGCTTTTAAGGCTTGCTGATAAGCAATAGAGGCTAAGTAAGCTCTCCAGTACTGACCGGCGGACTGAAGAGCTAGCTTTTCGGCCTGTTCATAATAGAGCCAGTCATTAACTGCCTGCATTTGTTGAAGAGTGTCTAAAGTCCAATACTGGTTTAAAGCTGAAGTGAGATTGGCTTTTAACTCCAAGCTTAAGTTTTTTCTATAGATGTTATTGGGCTGGATGTTTTTTAAAAAGTCAGAATTGATTTGCGCTTCGTTTAAATGATTATAAGCTGAGCTGGCGCTTAAACCGTAAAGCATTTTTTTTTCCAGCCCCAAACTCCAGTTTTGTGTTTCTTTCTCTTTGCTTTCAAAAGCGGTTACTTGAGGGTTTTTTCTTTTAGATTGATTCCAGCTGGAAAACACAGACCAATCTGAAAAAGAATATTTTTGCTCCAACAGCCGGGATTTTTGTTTTTGTTTCGCCAGCTTTATTTTTTGCAGATAAAGGCTGGAGGACAGAATTTCTTTTAAAAGCTTTCTTTGAGAAAGCCGAAGTGTTTTTTTAAATGGTCGGCTGGATTTTGAAACAGTCCGCATTATTTTATCTGATTTTATATCCATCTTATTTGAATTTGCTGTCTTTAAGCCTTCCGTTTTTGCGAAGGTGATATTTTCAAGAGCAACAGTAGCAAGCTTCAGTCGTGAGATGATGAATTTAGGCGTGAAAACATCCTGTTTCATAATCTGTTCAGTTTCAAAGTCTAAGCGGGAGGAATTAACAGCCAGGCAGGGCTTTATAAAAAGTCCAAGACTGAGTAAGGTTAAGATAAATTGTTTGAACAAAAATAATTTGGCAGATTTAAAAAGCATATATAAAAAGTTATCAGAAAGTTTTAAAAAAAACTAGCTCTTTTTCAGACACGCTTTTCAAGTTAGAATATTTTTTCTATAAGGAGTTTGACGAATTTTAAATTATTGGTTATATTTAACTTTAATGGGTTTATTTCAAATTTTGAAGAAATTTTTTTGTAAAACACAGCTTGTTCAAAATAAAAAAGGACAGGTGATTGTAGAGTATATTTTATTATTAGTGGTTTCCACCGTTTTAGCCTTGATACTTATCAATTTAGTCACTGTGGATCCTGATAAAAACAGCCCTGTCTTTGGTTACTGGGGAAAACTTTTGCAAGTGATAGGCGCGGATATAAGCACTTGATAATCTGTTACTTTTTTAATCTTGCTTGAGCTTTGTTTTGTATAGGGATCCTGTTTAAATTTTAAAGTTTTGTCGAGAGATTCCCGCTTTTGCGAGAGTTTGGCCTTCCGGGGGAAGATTAAACAGCAAGCTGAAATTTCGGGAATTATAGACATGACTTCGCATTACTCCCTTCACTTGCTTGTTTTTTATCAGCTTTTTGTATTTCTTTTTAGTGTAACTTTATTTCTAGGCCATAACAGTCTGAAACTCTTTATATTTCCTTAAGCTTAAAGGCTTTTTATGCGAAATTAAATATATAGTATCAAGTTTTGAGTTTTCCGGTTTTTAGTTAGAGATTCCCGCCCCCGCTTTCGCGAGGGCATGCTTTCGCGGGAGTTCAGCTTTCTGGGAGAAAGCTGAACAGTCAGACCGGAAAACCTAAACAGGATCAGTATATAATTCCCCGAAATTTCAGACAGAATCGGTATAATTTGATTGACAAACTCTGTTTATTTAGTTAAATATAAAGCTTATGCTAATGCCAGAAAGCGCTTTATCCCGTGTTATAAATTCCGCTCTTTCTCAAGGGGCTGATTTTTGTGAGATCTATGTGGAGGAACAGCTCTCCAGCCTTATGGAGTTAAAGTCTTCCCAAACAGAATATATCAGCGGGAGAGACAAAGGGGCAGGCATCCGTCTATTTTACGGAAATGAAGAGCTTTACACCTATACCAACTCTTTAGATGAAAAAAGCCTCCTAAAAGCTTTAAACTCTTTAACCGCTTTTAAAAAACCAGCCTTAGATAAAGCCAAGCTCTTAGGTAAAGAGCCAGTTGTTTTTTCTTTCAAACAAGAATTTCCTAAAGAGTTTAAAATAGATTTAATGAAAGAGAAAGTTTTTCTGCAGAAACTGGATAAAGATTTGCGAGACAGCAGTTCTTTGATTTCTCAATGTGAGTTTCGCCTTACAAGAGTAGATAAAAGAGCGCAGATTGCTAATTCAGAGGGCTTGTTGTCTTTTGACAGACAGCCTTATTTTCTATTTCGCGTTTCCGCTATTGCTGAAAACAAAAACAAAAAAGAGTTTGGCTTTCAATCTGTGGGAAGGACAGGAGATCCTTACTTTTTAGATGAGGAGCTATTGCGAAAAGCCAGTCAGAGATCTCAAAAAATAGCTCTGCAAAATTTAAAAGCGGAACCAGCTCCCGCAGGGAAATTTCCCGTTATTATCAACAAAGGCTTTGGAGGAGTGATTTTTCATGAGGCTTGCGGGCATGGTATGGAAACAACTTCTGTCGCTGAAAATTTTTCTGTATTTGCCGGTAAATTGGAGCAGAAAATAGCCAGCTCCTGTGTTTCAGCTTATGATGACGGCACAATTAAAGGAGAGTATGGTTTTATAGAAAAAGATGACGAGGGTCAAACGGCTCAAAGAACCTGTTTGATTGAAAAAGGCGTGTTGAAAAATTATATGGTGGACAAGCTGGGCGCCCAAAAAACCAATTACAAAATGACGGGTAGCTCAAGGAGGCAAAACTATAAGTTTGCGCCCACTTCCCGTATGAGAAACACTTATATTGACAAAGGAGATTCTTCTTTAGAGGAAATGATAAAAGATGTGGATTACGGCTTGTTTGCTGAAACTTTAGGCGGCGGCTCTGTAGCTCCTGGAACAGGCAATTATAATTTCAATGTGTCTTCCGGTTTTTTGATTAAAAAGGGACGGCTGGACAAACCCGTGAAAGGAGCCAGTTTGATTGGAAATGGCTTGGACACTTTGTCTAAAATTAAAAAAGTAGGACAGGATTTAGAACTGGCTCCTGGACATTGCGGCTCTATCAGCGGCTGGGTGCCCGTGACAGTGGGACAGCCTCCTCTGCTGGTTTCAGAGTTGACAGTAGGGGGGCAAAAGTGACGCGAGTTGGGTTTGAGTTTTTGCAGGGAGATTCCAACCCCTGTTTTTTGTGAAGACAAGCTGAACGGAGATTTAACGGATTGTGTTTGAAAATTCGGGAATTATAGACATGACTTCACACAAAAAACCTTCAAACTAAGGAAATATAGGGGTTTCAGGC
>JAPPIY010000021.1 GCA_026914095.1 Oligoflexia bacterium | reverse complement strand
CAGTAAAATCAAACCTTCTAGGACTTTAACTTCTTGCAATGGGCGAACTCAGGAACTTTACAGGCTCAAAAACTTGCAAATAAACTTTTTATTTTTTGAACCAGTTTATTCATTTTTATAACAACTCTCTAAAGCTTTTGTATAGAAAAATCAAGCAAGAAAATCCATAAAACATAAGCTAAAACCAAATGAGTGATCTTCATCCATAAAGGAGACAAAAAAACTAAAGTGGCAAATCCAAATAAGACCACTGCCAGAACAGCTAGAGCTGGAGCTAATAAATGTTTTTTAGAAAAAGCAAAAAAACTAAGACCCAACAGAAAAGAAACAGCCAATAAAGGATGAAGAGGTCTTATTTTTAAACTGATATGAGCAGAAGGCAACAAATCTAAAGCCAGAGCTGAAGATAAAGACAAGCTGGGGAATAACTGCCCGGCTAGAGAGGCAATGTTCCCTGTTAAAGCTAATAAAGGAAAAAGAGAAACAAAATAGATCATGGGTTTTTTTACCTTTAAAATGTCTGTTATTTTCTCTCCTCTTTTTTTCCAAAGGCTCATTTTATAACATAAGGTTAAAGCTCCCACTAAAAGCAGGCTGTTGACGGAATGAACAGCTAAAACCAGCACTCTTACCTTATCAGTATTAGCGCCTACTAAACCACTTAAAACCAAAACCGCGCCTATTAAAGCTGATATTAAAATCAAAACAAAACTAGCTGTGGAAAAGGCTCTTACCCCATGATTTTTAGGATAAATTTTAAAGGCCATCGCAAATAAAATAAAAACAAAGCAAAGAGCCAGTCCGGAAGAAAGCCTATGTAGCCATTCAATCAATGCTTTTACATTCTCTGGGAAAATTTTATCTTCACAAAGCGGCCAACTGCTTCCACAGCCATCCCCTGAAAAAGAAAGTCTCACCCAAGCTCCCCAAAAAATAGCAAGCAAAACAAAAACTAAAGTAAATAAACTGTAATTTTTAAAAAAAGAAGGGTTTAATTTCATAGGCTCTTAAGAGATCACATTTGTCTGGCTCTTTTATGAACAGCTAGACTGGCTTCTCTTAAAGCTTCACTGAGTGTGGGATGAGCATGAAAACTTCGAGCTAAATCTTCAGAGCTGGAGTGAAACTCCATAGCTATCACCGCCTCTGCTATTAAATCACCCGCCCGGGGGCCTATAATATGAACACCTAAAATTTTATCCGTTTTTTTATCCGCCAAAATTTTAACAAAGCCTTCGGTATCATTGAGAGCTTTGGCTCTTCCATTGGCTAAAAAAGGAAAAGAGCCAATCAAATATTCCTGCTTTTGCTCCTTCAACTGCTCCTCTGTTTTCCCCACACTGGCAACTTCCGGACAAGTGTAGATTACGCTGGGGACAGTCTCATAATTCACATGTCCATAGCCTGTAGCGATAAACTCAGCCACAGCTACACCCTCCTCTTCGGCCTTATGCGCCAGCATAGGGCCAGAAATCAAATCACCAATAGCAAAAATGTTTTTATGAACAGCGCAAAAGTTTTTATCCACTTCTATTTGTCCTAAAGAGTTTGTTTTTAGATTCAAATTCTCTAAGCCTAAATTTTTTGTAAAAGCTTTTCGGCCCACACAAACCAGCGCTTTATCACAAGTGATACTTTGGGAAGGCCCTTTAGTCCCATCAAAAAACACTTTTGCTTTTTTGTTTTTCACTTCCACTTTTGTAACTTTAGACTGCAACTGAAACTGCAAGCCCTGTTTTTTAAGAAGAGATAAAAACTTTGCGCTGATCTGTTTGTCCATAGAAGAACATAAGCGATCGCTCGTTTCAATCACTACAACTTCACTTCCCAGCCTCCTCCAAACAGAACCCAATTCCAAGCCAATATAGCCGCCTCCGATTACAACCAGTTTTTTTGGAACTTGAGAAAAACTTAAAGCCGAAGTGGAAGACACAATCACCTCTTTATCAAATTCAGCAAAAGGCAGTTCAACAGGATAACTTCCTGTCGCCAATAAAATATTTTTAGCCTTAATAACTTCCTTTTTATTCTCTAACTCCAGCTCCACCTCATTTGAAGATTTTAGTTTTCCCCAGGCAGTAAATCTTGTGATTTTATTTTTTTTAAATAGAAACTGTATCCCTTGAATGAGTTCAGAGACCACTTTGTTTTTTCTATTCATCATTTGTTTTAAGTCCAGCCCCACTTTTTGGCAATTCACCCCATGTATTTTAAGGGAGCGCTTTGCAAGCTCATAATGCTCACTGGACTCCAACAAAGCTTTAGAAGGAATGCAACCTACATTTAAACAAGTTCCGCCTAAACTTTTTTCTTTCTCCACCACAGCCACTTTTAAACCCAATTGAGCCGCGCGAATAGCTCCCACATAGCCTCCAGGGCCAGAGCCAATTACAATCAAATCAAATTCCTGCATTTTCTTATCCTTTCTCTTAAAGATCTATAAGCAAACGGGCTGGCTCTTCCAAACCCTCCTTCACTTTGATTAAAAAACCCACGGATTCTCTCCCATCCACAATTCTATGATCATAGGAAAGTGTCAAATACATCATGGGACGGATTTCAATTTTTCCGTTCCAAACAACTGGCCGCTCTTCAATTTTATGCATTCCTAAAATCCCGCTTTGCGGCGGGTTTAAAATAGGAGTGGAAAGAAGCGAGCCAAAAACACCTCCATTGCTAATAGTGAAAGTGCCTCCCAACAAATCATCGGGAGTCAATTTGCGAGACAAAGCTTTGTCTCTATACTCTATAATTTTCTTTTCTATTTGAGCTAAGTTTAAAGTTTCAGCATAAAAGAGAACTGGAACCACCAAGCCCTTTTCTGTGCTAACAGCAATCCCTATATGCTGATGATCGTTATAAATGATATTTTCCCCTTCAATAAAGGCGTTGATTTTTGGATACTCTTTTAAAGCAGAGATCACAGATTTTACAAAAAAACTCATAAAACCCAATTTATGACCGTATTTTTTAATAAAATCTTCTTGATAATTTTTCCTAATTTCAATGATTCGGGAGAGATCCACTTCATTAAAAGTGCTCAAAGTGGCTGTATTATTCTGCGACTGCACTAACTTTTCAGCTGTGACCCGCCGCAACCTTGTCATAGGCTCCAGTCTTTGCCCTTTTTGTAAAAAGCCCGCTCTATCTAATTGAGGAGACAACGGCTCAGAAGAAGAAACCGATTGGTCCAGCTTTTTTGCCTGCGTTTTTTCATTCAGAGCTGTTAAAATATCCTCTTTAGTGAGTCGCCCTCCTTTCCCTGTTCCCTCTATTTGAGAGGGGTCCAGCTTTTTTGTTTCAACCAAGCGTCTCACCGCGGGGCTTAAAGCCTCCTTCAAAGCTGGAGTGGCGGAGGTTGAACGAACTTCTTCTTGAACATTTTGCTGGGAGCTAGTGTCTATAAAAGCAATGACTTCATCCACGGAGACAGTTTCCCCTTTATTTTTTACAACAGTCAGCAAACCTCCTTGCTCTGCCGGCACCTCCATAGAAGCCTTGTCCGTTTCTAAAATAACAAGAATATCCCCTTTTTTGACAAAATCCCCAGACTGCCTTTCCCAGCTTTCAATTTCCGCTGTATTCACTGATTCTCCCACAGAAGGGACTTTCACCTCTATTTTCATACCCTTAACTCATACTATGAGATTAAAATCATGTCATCCCTTAAATAGTCGGCGCTGAAAAAGTCAGAGAAAAAGCTCTCTCCTTCAAAAGCTTGCAAGAAAGAGGAAAAAATGAGTTCGGCCCCCGTTTCCACGAGGACAGGCTTTGACCACAATGCAACTGAAAGCCGCTTTGTGGCAAAACGCATGACAATGTAAAAAAGTTGTGTCCGCCAGTATAGAC
>JAPPIY010000287.1 GCA_026914095.1 Oligoflexia bacterium | reverse complement strand
AATACAGCTTTTCATTCTCATTAAAAGGGCTATAAGCAGATATTAAATCCCTCCAGCTCACAGAGAGCCTGAGATACCACCTTTTATCCAGCTTCCAGGAGGAGCTAGCTCCTAAAGAGAGCTCCTGATAGCGATTGCCGCAAGCCAACACCGTCCCCAAACGGTTTTTAATGTCACAGACTTCCTTTATGACTGGCAGTTTCTCTCGCACCTCTGGCGGCAGAAGATCGGTTGGACGCTCTTCCATGTATTTTTCTGCTGATGTTGCATACCAATAAGTATTATACGCATTAATTATAAAGCTATAGCCAACAGAAAAACTGGTGTTTGCCGGCAGATATTTATTAAGTCTCTGCTTAAGTATTAAACTCAAGCCTTGACCAGTGGAAAACGGATTATTAAACTTACCCCAACTTTCATCAGCCCAAGGCGCAGTAAAATGCGTATAACTTAAACTATGTTGGGAGGAAATAGCCCAACTCCATTTGTCCCGTTTTTTTAAAAAATAAAGCGCGCTGATAGATCCATTTAAGCCCGTCTTTAAACTCAAATCTTGAGATTTTTTAGATAAGGGAAAAAGCAAGGCAGAAAAATTAAAATAACTGATGAAATCGCCTTTTTGATAAACAGGCAAAGTCCAGCCAGCAGAAATATCCCCGATCCCGCATTTTAAATAACCTTGAAAGCTATCATAAGTTTCTAAATTAGAACAGTTTCCAGCCTTAAAGTTAGAAGTAAAAGATCCGCTTAAAAACAGCTCTGCCCCTTTTAAAAAAGAAAAGCGGGAATACTCTTCAGCCCATTTCAGCAAAGAGTAATACACAGTAAAATCTAAGCTATAATACAGGTCAGATAAATTACATATAGAATTGTCTGAGTTGAAGTCACAAAATTTACTGCCTGACTCTTTCTCTTCTCCCGATTTAACCCTTTCTGAATAATTTTTATGCTGGGCCTCTATATTCAAATTTCGGATTAAAGAAAAGCCAAAATTGTTCCGCCAGGGGCTTTTAGAAAAGGTTTTTGTCCCCAAATCCTCTAAAGAGTCCAGCTCTGTCTCAGAAAAACTGAAAGACAAAGCGGGAAAAACCAACAAAAGAAAAAGAAATCTCATCTTTAAACAAAGAAGGAAAAGGGAGGACGCCTTGCGCCCCTCACTTTTTCACCTGACCAAAAGGCTTTATCCCTGCTCCTAATATTAGCCACTCTAGCCTAGCGTGCTTCCTCTTTAATCCTTTCAAGCAATTTAGTTGTGTATCTCTCTAAAGCAATCTTATTCACTCGATCTATTAAGGAAGGCCCTTCTTTGCTTTCAATTCTATTGTTGACAGCTTTTAAATTCATCTCGCTACACTCATTTTCACATTCACCACTGACTCTGTCATTGTATTCTTGAATCATTCTATAGGAAAAACTGTCCTTTTGATAAGGAGTTATTAGAACCTCTTTCTTGGAATACTTCTTGTGAGTGATTATAATTTGATTTTTCTTATGCGTCCTCAAATATTGCTGAAAAGAGCCGGCATACTCTTTTGGAGCATCATGGTCAGTATACTCTTTATAAGCCTCCACTAAGAAAGGGTTATCTACAGTTTTACCTGAGCTTAAAGGCTGTTCAACCAAATTATCAAAGGACGAATCATGCCCTGTTTCTAAAAAATAATTACGAAAGCCGAAGCTATAGTTCATCAACTGGCGCTTTATTTCTTGCTCTTCTTCAGTCTCACTTGATACAATATCCTCTAGACTTGACTGATAACTAGAAAGTAAAATCTCAGATTGAAGCGTCCCAACATTTGTCCGATTTTTCTCCCAATTGATCGACTGCTCTGCCTTTAAACGCAATTCCTTTAATAAGTCTGGCTCGCTCGCCCAAGACATAAAGCTCGGATCTATAACCTTTGGATAATTAACAAGCCCTCCGGCTGAAGAAATAAAAATGTTGCTTATTGGAGAAACAGAGGCTTTATTTATCTTATTGTTAGAATGATAAGGGTAATAGCTTGTAAAATCCTCAAAGCCAGTTTGATATTCTAAGTTTAAACCCTCCGTTTTGAAAACATCATTAAAAGACGCGCAGTTTTCCACTTCACGATCTTCTTCATGCTCAAAAAAAGCCTTTATATCCTCTAAAGCCAGCTGATGCCTCTTTCCTGTTGCGTTTTCACTCACATGACAGGTCATCTCCTCATAATCCATTATCTCCATGAGGTGTTTAAAAGACTGCTCACGAATTGGATAATAAAGAGCATACTCTGTTCCAGGGATATTCCCTTCTTCAACAATTGTATTATATCTGTCTATAGAAGCTGGATCTTTCAGTTTATAAACAGGATCAAAACCTCGGTTTTTAAGATGACTATCCCGTAACTTTTCCCATTTGTTATAATACAAAAGATGTACTGTAAGAGGGATCTTAATCATCATAGAAAAATTAGTTGGAGCATATTTGAATTTATCGTATCTATACCGCCCAAAATTTAAAAATTTTTCGGCTATATCCTTGGTATTATCTATAATATCTTTTGGAGTGGCTCCATAATCAAAAGGCATACAAAACACTTCTTTCATTTTAAACTGATCAGAACAGTGAAAATAGTCTTTGCTTTTTTCTAATTGCTCAGCTGTTAAAGGAGATTGCTTTTCCAAATCTGGATTGATATCTAAAGAAATAGACTCTCCCTTTTTTCCCTCCAACTCATCCAAGTAAAGATACCTCAAAGCCCCTAAATCATACTTTCCTAAATACTCCATTCCCGGGTGCATTTGAGCAGAAATATAATCCATAACACTGGAGGACTTAGCTAGTGTTTCTTCAGTAAACTCAAAATCATCTCCAAAAATCTTTTTAATTTCTTCTGGAGTTTGATAGTAGTTTTCCTTGTCAGCAGAAGCTTTAAAGTTATGAGTTAAACCAAAATTATGACCCATCTCATGCAAAATAAGGCTTAAAAGAGAGCGATGCAACAACATTTTTTTAGCGCAGGCTAAAATGGATTTTCTATTTTGTAATTTATCGCTTCTCTTTAAAATATTGTCTGTCACCTTTTGTTTATTTACCTTCACAAACTTAACTACATTCCCCTCTTCTATCTCTCCTTTTCCGCATTGATCTTCAATTACAGCTCTAGTATAAGGCGTTATAGCGTGGAATTCATTATCCGCCGAAGTCTTTTGATCTTTTTCAAACAGCTCATACCGAACATATCTTTGTACAAAGTCATACCAACGCTGTGTTTCTTTTGTTATAAAAATATTAGCTGAGGCTCCAATGATCTCCCCCGTATTGGGATTGGCATAAGAAGGGCCCCAACCTAATAGGCCTGACTCAACATTAGCGTCTTTTTCAACCAAATTGATCAAACTATACCTTAAGTCCCCCAGCTCTTTTTCCTCCTCTTCTATCAACTCCACTCCAATTTTGCCGTTGCTAATATGGTTAAAAGCCCTATCATAAATATCTACCGCTCTTCTAGCCACCGCTCTATAGTCCGGATCTTTTATTGAGTTACTTGAAAAGTACCATTTAAGGGTTTTAAAAGGCTTTTCAGGCCGAGGCGCTTTCTTTTCATCCTCTGTCAATAGAAGATTGAACCGTGTCATCCGCGCATGATCATATTTTTCCTCGTCTGTAGTTTCTCCAACCCTCTTAATCTTTTGTGAAAATACAGGAAAAACTCCAAAAACCCGAGATTCTAGAAAATCTTTCAAAAAGAATTTTCTGGCAACAAAGCTTTCTGAGCCTGCTTCTTTATAGTTAAGTCTTAATAAAGAAATAGTCCATTTGGCTTGTTTTCCATTTATCGCATTGAGGGCAGGATGAGAAAACCTATCCGTGTTCAACGTTGCCC
>JAPPIY010000145.1 GCA_026914095.1 Oligoflexia bacterium | reverse complement strand
CCCAAAGAAGAGCGAAAAATAAATTGAGAGCTTGGCTGAAACCGAACAGCCAGCTTAGGATTAAAAGTCCAGCCAAAATCGGAATAATGATCTATCCGGCCGGCAAGCTGAACCTCCAAAATATCAGAAAAGTTTTTAATTCCCTCTGCATAAGCCGCAAAAACCGTTCTATTAAATTTACTGCCAGTGTATGCAGGTGTTTCAGCAAATATTTTTTCCTGCTGAACCAGAGGATCAAAAGTATGAGTGTAATTGTTATAGTGAGCTTGAAGGCCTGTGGACATGTTAATACCCCAAAAACCAGTCTCTCCTGAAAGGTCTAAGGTTCCAAAAAGTTTTGTATCAAAGTTTTTAGAAACAACATCATGCTTTTTAACAGCGCTTAAATCCCTTTTACTAAGGTCAAAAGGATCATAACTTCCCGAAAAGACAGCATTTGCCAAATCTTCTTTATAAGGATAATTCGTTTTTGTTTCTTTATCTAAGACGCTGGACCATTTCATACTCAAATCAAAATCCCATGTTTTAGACAAATAACCTTTAAGGCCCACCAGCCCATCCAGAAAAAAAGACCTAGCTGATTTATCACTGCCTTTTAAAAAGAGATTTTTCAAAGCTAGCGCTGAACCGCCTCCTAAGCTCATTTTATGTCCGGCCGGAATATCCAAATCGCCATAAAAAGGCAGATCCGGTATTGTAGAGTAGTGCCAAAACCCCAGTAACTGGCTGTAAAAATCAATATCACTGCTTAATTCATACTCTAAGTAATTATAACTTGAGAGTTCATAGATATTGGCAAATATATAATTGTAGGGGAGTTTGTCATAAGCACAACCATTTTCTATTTTTTTTCCTTCAGGGCAATTGGCAACTGAAACATTTTTGATCTGAAATTCAATGGGATCATTAGCAAACCATTTTTTACGGCTGAGCTGTTTCAAACCATCGTTATATTGAAACTGCCATGCGCTTAGAAAGCTCCACTTCGGAAATTTTTTTCCAAAAACAGCAGAAGTTTCCATTTGACTTCCCTCTTTGTAAAAAGGATAAAGCGTTGGCGCTAGTTTTAAAGAGACTTCAGGGGCCGTTAAATCTCTCTTTGTAATAATATTGATGACACCTCCCACTACATCGGAACCATAAAGAGCAGAAGAGCCATCCCTTAAAACCTCCACTCTCTCAATGGCGGAATTGGGAATAATATCAACAAGTCTCTTAGGTATTGCATTAATACGATCATTCGCCTCTCCAAAAACCATTCTTGTTCCATTGAGCAAAGTTAGGGTGCTTCTATTATTAACTCTGACTGTTCCAAAATTAGAAAGATTGGTGTTACTAAAAAAATCTCCCACATTGAAGTAGCCTCTATCATCCAGCTCCTCTTTTGTCCAAATTGTGACAGGACTCGGCCCTTCCATATCAATCCTTTTGATGCGGGAGCCGGTTACTTTTATTTTTTCCACAGAATCCTTAGACAGAGTGTCCAGGGTTTGTTCTGGAGGATTTGTTGACTCTTCGGTAATTGACCTTGAACTGAGCTGTTCTTGATTTCTGGAAGCCTTTGTTTTTGAATTATTCTGTATTGGTTCAGCTTTGTCAGTGGAATAAATTTCGGCTGATTCTGGAGTTTGATCGGCCTGACTGAGTTTGAAGGGGAGAATAGTTTTATTAGGAGATTTATTTTCTTGATTGTTAGCTTTTGTTTTTTGTGGGGGATTTTTAGCGGAATTAAGAGAAACAGGGGAGGGGTTGGTTTTTATATTGTCTGCCACAGCTATAAAGCACAAAGGCAAGATAAGGAAGAGATAATGAAACCGCATAATAAACTCCTCTTGGTTTAATACCGGTTAGATAAATATTTTTTCATATAAAAAATAATACATGATAAATGCCTAACTGTTAATTAAAAAAACTTAAAATTATATGTAATAGCTAAAAAATAGCTAGAAGTCTGTATCTGTAGCAATCGAGCAGTCATGGATGACTTTATACATCCAGGGGAACTGTCTCCTTGATGCTTAATCCATAGCCCTTTAAGCCAATTCTTTTAGAATTTTTGTTAGTGATCAGCTTAATATGGCTGATTCCTAAAGCTCTTAAAATCTGCGCTCCAATTCCATAGTCTTTTTCATCTGATTTTAAAGAAAGAGGGGAATTTTTGTCTTCTATTTTGTTTTTATGGTATTCTACAAATTTAGATAAAGTGTTTTGCATTCTTAAATAAACTAAAATGCCAGAGCCTTCTTTGTTGATGCATTCAATGGCCTTTTTTAGATAGACGCCTGTTGGCAGAAGCCGATCTTGAAAAAGGTCTCCTGTTAAGCAAGAGGTTTGAACACGGACCAAAACAGCTTTTTTAGTGTTTATTTGGCCTTTTGCGCAAACCAAATGCTCTCTATCATTTACTGAGTCATAAAAAACAGAGAGACTCCAGTCTGTTCCTAAGCTGGTTTGAAAAGCGGTTTTTATTCTTTCCTCCACTAAAGAATCATGCGCCAGGCGGTATTGAATAAGAGATTCAATGGTTCCTATTTTTAAACTGTGTTTTTTGGCAAATTCCAGCAGTTCAGGAATCCTCGCCATAGTTCCGTCTGGATTGACAATCTCACAAATGACAGCGGAAGGGTTGAGGCCGGCCAGCTTGCAAAAATCCACACTGGCTTCTGTGTGTCCTGCTCGTTTTAACACCCCTCCTTTTTGAGCGCGAATGGGAAAAATATGTCCTGGACTGATAATATCTTTAGATGTGGAATTGGGATCGCACAAGACTTTTACCGTTTGAGCGCGATCACTGGCTGAAATTCCCGTAGAGACTCCTTTTGCCGCCTCTACGCTAATAGTGAAGGCCGTTTGGTTGGGAGAAAAATTGTCTTCTTCTTTCACCATTAAAGGCAGGGAAAGCTTTTTAGCCTGTTCTTCTGTTATGGAGACACAAACTAAGCCTCTGGCTTCTTTTGTCATAAAGTTAATGGCTGAGGGAGTGATAAAGTTAGAGGCCATGATGAGATCTCCTTCATTTTCCCGATTCTCATCATCTATTAAGATCACAAAATGCCCTTGTTTTATTTCTTCTAAAATTTCTTTTACAGTATGAAAACTCATAATTTTTTTAAATCGCTGTTTTTTTATCTGGTTAATTTTTTTAAAAGGGCTTGGACTTCAAGCTCTCTGGCTATTTGATAAAGCAAAGCGGTTTCTTCTAAATGATCAGAAGCCGCTTCCTGTTTTTGAGAGATAAAGCCTTTTTGTTTATAGACTTTTTTGTTGATGGTCACAGTGGAAATTGGCTTGTTATAGTTTAAACTGGCTTTTAAAACATAGCTATAACCGGAAAAATCTTTCTTTTTTTGGTGAGGCGCTTTCCAAAAATTAGCGCTTTTTATGACTTCCGTTTCAATATAGCCCAACGGCTCATCAATTGTTTTAAGAGGATAGCTTTTAAAAATTTCAACTAGCGTTTTCCATACCTTTTCTTTATTTGTTGCCACAGATAGACTGTTAGAAAGCTCTTCTGTATGGGCGCAGGAAATTAGAAAGAAAGCTAAGAAAAAGTAAAAAATCTTTTGTGTCATCTGCCCTTTTTGTGAAATTTCAACTTGTTAGCCCTATACAGTTTTTTTATGATAACAGCTTTTAATAAGCTAGCCGATGATTTTTTAAAAGTCTAGCTCTTCTTTTTTTGTGTCAAGATTAGTTTATTACTCTCATCAATAATGGGCTTTAAAACTCCTGAAATTGTTTTTAAACACAAAAAACCGGGAATTATACACGCTTAACTTCTCAAAATATATGATTTTTCAAAAGAAACGGGAATTATATATTTGACTGCACATTATTCCCTTTATTTGCTCGTTTTTTATCAG
>JAPPIY010000305.1 GCA_026914095.1 Oligoflexia bacterium | reverse complement strand
GGATAAACAAGTTTTGGTTAAAAGTAATTTAAAATTAAAGGAATTAGATTCAGTGGATCGAATTCAAATATTAGGGGGGGGAGGGAGGATATAATATCCTTTTTAGCTTAAAAGTAAATAGACGGAATCATTGGGAGGATGGAGCTTATCAGAATTATAAAAAGAAAGGAACAAAAAGCTTTTTAGTTTTCTTAGACAGAAAAGAATTTCTTAGATCAGTTTATTTTCCGCTTCCTCTTCAGCTAAAAAAAGGAATGAAGCTTTATATTCAGCTAAAAAACAATGAGCGAATAGAGCTTGGAGCCATTCAATCTTTAGATGGTTATAATAAGTTTTTTGCCTTTTATGCAAATTCTATAATGTTAAAAAAAATTTCCCCTTATATTCATTGGTCCATCTTTTTTATGCTAGATTTCACAAAAGAAAAGGAAGTGTTGGAATTATTTGTTGATAATTATAAACTGGGAAAGCTGATTTATGCAGATGTCCATGGAAAATCTGTATTAAAATTCATACCTATTAATGGATACCGTAATACTTTTTTAATGATGGGGCCTGAAAATTCAGTGAAAGAGGCGGACTTTCCAAAAGAATTCCCTGTCTTTATAAATTATCAGACAAATGCTGGGAAAAATTTTAAAAGCTTAATTCCTGATTGGACTTGCAGAAAAGAGAGACAAGAGTTCAATTTAGATTTGCCTCATTTTGAGCCTTTAAAATTGTAAAAGATTATTATAATTAAAAACTCAATAGATTTTCTTCTAAAATACTACGGGATAAGATCACACGCATAATCTCATTTGTGCCTTCTAAAATCTGATGAACTCTGGCATCTCTCATCAAGCGCTCTACGGGATAATCCTTAATGTAGCCATAGCCTCCGTAAATTTGTATGGCGTGATTGCACACTTCAAAACAGGAATCTGTGGCAAATCTTTTGGCCATAGCGCAATAGCTGGGGGCTTGAGGATCTTTTTGATCTAGTTTAAAAGCCGCCAAGCGAACGATATGCCGGCTGGCTGTTACTTCTGTTGCCATGTCGGCTATTTTGAATCTCAAAGCTTGAAAGGCGCTCAAGGTTTTTCCAAACTGCTTTCTTTCTTTCATGTATTTTTGACAGTGTTCCACAGCTCCCTGAGCGGCGCCCACAGAGCAAATCGCAATATTGATTCGCCCCCCATTTAAACCCTTCATGGCAATTTTAAAGCCCTCTCCCTCCTCACCTAACAGGTAATTTTCTGGGATTTTCACATTGTCTAAATTGACTATTTTTGTTGGCTGGGAGTTCCAGCCCATTTTATCTTCATTTTTCCCATAAGAGAGGCCTTTTGTGTCACTGGGAACAACAAAACTGGAAATCCCTTTAGGGCCAGGCCCTCCCGTGCGGGCCATAACCACTAAAGTTTGAGTGGAGCCGGCTCCTGAGACAAAAGCCTTTGCGCCATTTAAAATCCATTCTCCTTTTTCTTTTTTAGCTGTTGCTTTTAAGCCAGCCGCATCCGATCCCGACCAAGGCTCTGTGAGGCAGTAAGAGCCTAAACATTCCCCGCTTGCCATAGATGGAACAAAGTTTTTTCTCAAAAAATCGGAGCCAAACTCATCTATCATCCAAGCCACCATATTATGAATAGAAATATAGGCTGTTGTAGAGGGACAGGCTTTAGACAATTCTTCAAAAATAAGAGTGGTGTCTAGGCGGGAGCAGGCGATACCCCCAACATCTTCCTTTAGATACAGCCCGCAAAAACCCATTTCAGCAGATTTTTTAATGACTCCCAAGGGAAAAATCTTTTTTTGATCCCATTCCCCGGCCTGGTCTTGCATTTCTCGGACAGCAAAATCTCTAGCTAGAGCTTGAAAAGACAGTTGATCTTCAGATAGATTAAAATTCATTTACAAAACCTTTGTATCTCTTTATTATACAAATCCTGTTTCAATTTTTATCCTAACTTGTTCCGTCTTCCCCTGGAAGACGGAACTCCCGCGAAATCAGGAATCTAATTTGAATCGGAAATTTCAAACAGGATCAGCATATTTAAAGTTTGTTTTTAATATTTTTAACTAAACTTATGTTATTTAAACTTTAAATACAACTTAATATTTTTTTATTTATACCGATTCTGTTTGATTTTTTCAGTGTCTTTTTTTCAAACACTTAAAGATGAGAGGCTTAAAACGAGTTCGGCTTTGACCACAATGCGACTGAAAGTCGCTTTGTGGCAAAACGCATGTTTGAGCTTTTAAGCCTCTCATCTTTAAGTGTTTGCTGAATATCAACTAGATTAAACAGATTTAAAATTCAAACAAGATCAAGTATAAACAAATTTATTCGTCTTTGAGTCTTTTTTATTTCATTTTGATTGTCATATTGAGAGATTGGTTTTGATCTTTTTCCGGCCAGCGGGAAATGATAGTTTTAGTCTCTGTATAAAAGCGAATGGCCTGTTTGCCGTAGGCATGTAAATCACCTAGAAAAGATTTTTTCCAGCCTGTGAAAGAGAAAAATGGCAGAGGAACAGGAATGGGCAAATTCACACCCACTTGCCCCACTTCCACTTCATGTTGAAACTTGCGGGCCACAGCTCCTGAGCTTGTAAAAATAGAGGTGCCATTCCCATAAGGATTTTTGTTAATAAATTCTATCGCTGATTTTAGGTTTTCAACCCGAACGCAAAGCAAGACAGGCCCAAAAATTTCTTCTTTATAAATACTCATATCAGCTTTTACATGATCAAATAGTGTGGGTCCTATAAAATTCCCATTGGGATATTGCTTGGATTCAAATTGAGAGCCGTCTAACAATAAGCTGGCTCCCTCTTTTTGTCCCTGTTCAATTAAAGATAACACCCTTTGTTTAGACGATTTTGAAATGAGAGGGCCAAAATCAGCCTTTTCATCTTTCCAACTGCTTGGGCGCAATTTGGAAAGAGATTCTTTAATTTCCGGTATCCAGTCACTGGATGAGCCTGCAAAAACGCCAACGCTGATAGCCATACACCTTTGCCCTGCGGCTCCGCAACTAGCCCCTGTTAAGTTTTTGATCACTTGATCTTTATCTGCATCTGGCATAATAACTGTATGGTTTTTAGCCCCTGCAAAAGCCTGCACCCTCTTAAGAGCTGATGTTCCTTTTCTATAAACGGACACGGCCGCTTGAGCGGAGCCTACAAAAGAAATGGCTTTTATGTCGGGATGTTCTAATAGATAGTTGGCTGTATCCGCTCCTCCATGAATAACGCTTAACAAGCCTTTTGGAAAACCGCAGTTTTGAAAAATCTCAGCCAGTTTGTTGGGAGTGTGCGGGTCTTGTTCAGACGGCTTTAAAATAAAAGTATTGCCGCAAACAATAGCTAGAGGAAACATCCATAAAGGGATCATAGCTGGAAAGTTAAAAGGTGTGATGCCAACGCAAACTCCTAAAGGCTGTAAGATGGAGTGAGTGTCTATATTTCTGGAGACATTCTCTACAGTTTCCCCCATCATCAAAGCTGGGGCATGACAGGCTTGCTCCACAACTTCTATGCCCCGCCAAACATCTCCCTTGGCGTCTTCAAAGTTTTTACCATTTTCTTCAGCTAAAATTTTAGCTATTTCTTCTTGTTGATCTTTTAAGGCTTGTTGGTATTTAAAGAAAAGTCTGGCTCTTTCTGGGACGGGAACTTCCCGCCACTCATTAAAAGCCTCTTTAGCAATTTCAATGGCTTTATCCATTTCTTGAGAGGTTGCATAAGGAACATAAGATAAAATCTCATTGGTCGTGGGATCATAAACTTCCGTTTTTTTGGAAGAAGCGCTTGGCTCAAATTCTCCTCCTATAAATAAGGGAAGAGTTTTAATGGATTTGTCTGCCATTTTTTACCTCACTTTTCATTTTCTATTGTGTCATACAGCCGGGCTAACATCTGTGGAG
>JAPPIY010000019.1 GCA_026914095.1 Oligoflexia bacterium | reverse complement strand
TTTTTTGCAAATTGATCAGTTGGGTTTTTCTAAAAAAGACAGAGAGACTTTAGATCAGCTTTTAGAAAAAAATTTTGGCATTATTTTAGCGACAGGCCCCACAGGGAGCGGAAAGTCCTCCACTTTATACGCGGGCGTTTCTAAAATAAACTCTAACGATATTAATATTATTACCATTGAAGATCCTGTGGAGCAGAGAATCCATGGAGTGGGCCAGATTCAAGTGAGTCCTAAAATCGGCTTAACTTTTGCCAAAGGGCTTCGCTCTATACTCAGACAGGACCCTGATGTGATTATGGTGGGAGAGATTAGAGACTTAGAGACTATGAAAATCTCTATCAACGCCTCTTTAACAGGGCATTTAGTTCTTTCCACTTTGCACACTAATGATTCTGCGGGTGTTTTCCCGCGATTGATTGATATGGGTTGCGAGCCTTTTTTAATCGCCACTTCTCTTTTAGGAGTGATTTCACAAAGACTGGTTCGCCTGCTATGCCCCCACTGCAAGCAGGCTTATAAGCCAACGGCTGGTGAATTAAAAATGCTGGGCAGAAAATTTAAAACAAAAACTTTTTATAAAGCTAAAGGCTGTAACAAATGCAATTATAAAGGCTACTTGGGGCGAACAGCTATTGCTGAAGTTCTTGTTGTGAATGATGAAATCCGCTCTTTGATTTTACAAAGCTCTAGCGGAAATGCTATTAAAAAGAAGGCTATAGAGCAAGGCATGCAGACTTTTAGAGAGCATGGCTTTGAAAAAGCCTCTCAAGGTTTGACAACAGTTGAAGAAGCGCTGTCTAACACCCAATTGGATATTTAATATTTTTATGGCTGTTTTTGAATATAAAGGATTGGATCAATCAGGTCGTTTTTTAAAAGGCGTCTTAGAAGCTGAAAACCTCAAAAAAGCGAAACAAATTTTAAAAAAAAAAGGCATTTATCTTCAAGAGATTGACAGTCAAACTCATCACAAAAAAGAGTCAGGGAGTTTATTTCGCTCTAAAAAAGTCAATACAAAAGAGCTGGCTGTTTTCACCCGCCTTTTATCTTCTCTTCTCCGGTCAGGAGTTCCTTTAGTAGAGGCTTTGGATTCCATTTCTCAACAACTGCCCAACCCTTATTTTTGCTCCAGTGTGGCCAGTTTAAGAGATCAGGTGAATGAGGGAAAGCCTTTTTACATTGCTTTAAAAGAATACCCTTTAATTTTTGATTTGATTTATGTGTCTCTTTGTGAATCCGGGGAGGCCAGCGGGACATTAGATAATATCTTAGAGCAAATTGCCGATTTAATGGAAAAAAGAGCGGGAATTAAAAGCAAAGTTTTAACCGCTTTATTTTATCCTGCTATTTTATTCACAATTGCGATTGCTGTTATGATTATTTTGTGTGTTTATGTGATACCTAATTTAATGGAGTTGTTTGAGGATGCGGAGGATCTGCCTTGGATGACAAAATTCACTTTAGCTTTGAGTCAATTTTTAATCAATTATTGGATTGTTTTAATTGCCTCTTTTTTTGTTTTTCTATATTTATTTTCAAAATGGAAAAAAACAAAAAACGGAAAAATATTGTGGGATAAGTTTGTTCTTTCTATTCCTGTTTTTGGCCGGTTGGTTAGAACAGCTGATATTGCTATGTTTTCAAAAACTTTATCTACTTTGCTTAAAGGAGGAGTGCCTGTTTTAAAATCAATGGATATTGTGAAAAATGTTTTAAGCAACAGCTTAATCAAGCAAGCTGTTGAGAAGGCCAGAGAAAATATTAAAGAGGGTGAGCCTATTGTGGATCCCTTAACTCGCTCGGGGCAGTTTCCGCCGGTGGTTTTGCAAATGATAAGAGTTGGAGAGAAAACAGGTGACTTGGAAAGCATGCTAGATCAAATCAGCCAATCCTATGATAGACAAGTGGAGGTGGAGGTGTCAGCTTTAACCGCTTTGTTAGGCCCTATTATGATTTTATTTATGGCGGGGATCATCGTGTTTATACTGTTGTCTGCCTTATTACCCATGCTCAGCAGTTTTGACGCTTTATCTGGTTGAAATGAAGAGTTTAATTTTATATCTCATATCTTTTTTTATTTTTATATTTTCATTTTATTTCATTTTATATTTTTATAATCAAAAAATTGTTTTTAAACATCCAATATATACTATGGATAAAAATAAGTATCCTCTTTCTCAATATGATAAAGAGTTTGTATTTAAAGTGGGGCAAGTGCAAAACTCTAACTCCAGAAGTAACTATTTTTTACAATTTCCTGAAAAAAAGGGGGGGGGGAATTACTCGTATTGGAACCTTTGGAGATTCTTTCACTTATGGATCTGAAGTTAAAAAAGATTGGAGTTATCCGGCTCTGTTGAAGAAGATATTTAATAAACATTTTCCTGAAAAGAAAGTGGAAATTTTAAATTTCGGAATGAAAGGACATGGTTTTCAACAGCATTTCTTAGTATGGAAAGAGTATGCTGAAAAATATAATATTGATTATGTTTTGTTGGGGCCAGAAGGAGCTCAGCCTGATAGGGATATTACTTTTACCATTCCTTGGGCGAGTCGCTCTCTGTTGAAACATCCCAAGGGCCGGTATATCCTCAAGGAAGATGGCTCATTAGATTTTGTTAATATTAAGGGAGATACTTTTTTTGAAAGATATAAAAACTATTATACCTTGTATCCTTCTTGGATGATTTTGAAGTATGACAAGCTTTTTTTAAATTTGTTGAAAAACATTCATTTTCCTTTTTTTGACAGACAGATGCAGAATCCTTTTTATTATAGTGATTTGAGCACAGAAGAGGAATCTATTGCTATAAATAGAATTCTTCTAAGAGAAATAAAGGAAAAACATCATAGAAAAATGATGTTTCTTACTTCTAATAAAATTACATATAATTTGTATAAAGAAGAAAAAGGTTTTTTAAACTTAAACTATTTATCTCTTTTTCCACAAACACCATTGTATTACCGTCGTTATCACTATTCTACTTTAGGTTATGAAATTTGGGCTAAGGTTTTTTTAAAAGCTTTAACAGGAAACACAGAATTTTCTATGAAGGTTTTTCAATGTTTAACAAAAAAGAAAGATACAATAACTAAACAAATGAATAAAATAGAGTCATTAAAAGAAGTGTTTTTATATTATAAAGATTTAAAAATTGCTGTGTTAGATGGCTTGAAATTTAACCATTCATCGTTTCGTAAAGCAAAAAGCTTTATAGCTTTTTTTAACTCTTCTGAACATTTTATGAATGGGATACTTTTACCTGTTCCTTTTCAGTTAGACAGTGAAAATAGGATTTTTATAAAAAAAGATAATGAGAAACTTTTATTAGGTTATGTTTTTCCATTAGATGAAAGAAATGTGTTTTTTGGTTTTCAAAAAGATTATATTTTAACAGTTAGATATCATCCCTATGGTTTTCCTGATGCTTCCTATTTACTTTTAGATAGATTGTTTTCTAAGAAACTCAGCGCATCAAATAATATAGAAAAAATGGAGTTATATATTGATAACTATAAAATAGCTGACCTTAAAATAGAAAACCATAAAGACGAACTGCATACTTATAAAATAATATATCCCACAAGAAAAAACTTTTTCTGGTTAGGTGAATTCAAAGATTCTATTCGACATGAAGATTTACCAGAGAAAATAAATTTATCGTTTAAATACATAAATAGTGAGAATGAAGTTATTGATAGCTCTGCTTTAGGTTTTCCTTGTGTTAAGAAACAAAAAACAATTCATATTGATCTTCCTAATTTTGATTTTCTATAAATACACGAATCTTTACTTATAACGGACAAATTTTTCTGTATGCAGAAGATCGACAAAAAAAGCTTTTGGATAGGAGGCTTTAAGCAGGGAGCTTTTTCCTGTTTGTCTGGCCCCCCAGAGGAAAAAACTGCGAGAAGGATTTTTGTCTAAAATA
>JAPPIY010000131.1 GCA_026914095.1 Oligoflexia bacterium | reverse complement strand
GCTCTACAGTTTGCAAGGCAATTAACAAAAGAAAAAGGATTATCCGGACACCCTGAAATCTATAAGGAAATAGGATCGATTTTAGAACAAAAAGAAGACTATGAAAATGCAAGAACTTATTATATAAATTATTTTAGATTAAAACCAGGAGCAAAAGATCGCAGAGAGATTATAGACCGCATCAATAAACTCATACAAGAAAAAAATAACTTAACAAAAGAAAAGGAAGAGTGAATTTAATATGAGCAGAAGTTTGCCGTATCTGTTAGACAAAAAAGACTTGCAAAAACAGCCTATAGAGCTTATAAAAATCTGTGAAAGAATTTTTTCTAAAGGAAAAAAGCTGAGAGCCCAGCTAGTTTCTCTTATAGGCTGTAACATTGGTTTAAATAAAAAAGAAAGTCTGCTTTTATCCCGCATTATAGAGTATGTTCACAACTCCTCTCTATTACATGATGATTTTATTGATCACTCTAAAACCCGCCGTCAAAATAAAACCGCTTGGTTTGAATTTTCTCCCTCACAAGCTGTTCTAGCGGGAGATTATTTATTAGCTAAAGTTAATATCTATTTAGCTCAAGAAAGAAATTTAACTCTCATAGAAAAAACAGCGACAGCTATCTCTGAATTAGCTAAAGGAGAGTTCCTTCAAAGAGAGATGTTGCCTTTTAAAAATAAAGACTTAAAAAGAAGAGATAAAATCAGCGCATTAAAAACAGCTAGCTTATTTAAGTGGTGCCTGCAAGCCCCTTTTATTTATAAAAGCAGATACAATTTAAAACTAGAAAAAATTCTAGATCAAATTGGCTTGGATATAGGTTTGTTATTTCAAAGATCAGATGATTTGATAGATTTTAATGTTAGAAATAAAGATAAAAAAAATTGTCTCGTAGATATTAAAGAAAAACATTTTAACTCTTTTTCATGCTTTTTATTAAAAAACTCCTCTATCCAGCAGAAAAAGCAATTGCAAAAGGCCAAATCATTATCTGCTATATATAAAACATTTCCGGATTTTAAGGATAAAGTTAAAGACTTTGATTGTATCAACTCTGAATTGATAAAAAAAACAGAGAAAAACTTACAAAAATTAAAAGTTTTTTTAACAAAAAAAGAGCAAGAGCTAATTCCCCATCTAAAAGAATGGACACATTTTTTATATTGGAGGGAATAAGTTTTATTCCTATTTGAATTTTTCAGCTTTTATTGAAATGACAGTAAAGCTTATGAGTAAAACTGCTTCCATAAATTCAACAAGATTAGTACATATATAGTGATCCTGTTTAGGTTTTCCAGTCTGACTGTTCAGCTTTCTCCCAGAAAGCTGAACTCCCGCGAAAGCATGCCCTCGCGAAAGCGGGGGCGGGAATCTCTAACTAAAACTGGAAAACTCAAACCTAATTACTATATAAGCTAGATTACTCCTCTTTTGAAAATTCAGCAGGCTTAGTTTCGTTTTCCTCTAAAAGACCAAACTCCGGCGAAAGTATGCTCTTTTGAAAACAAGGAAGCGGGAATCTTCAGAAAAAACTTGAAAACTCAAACAGGATCAGTATAAAACATCAAAACTACTTATGAAAAACAGAAAACGGGATCAATTTTTACAAAATTTTCCTCTGCCAAAAGGCTGGCAGGTAAAAAAAGAGAATGAAAAAGGCTATCATGTCCTTTTAATAGAAGATGGCTCTGTTTTCCAGCTGGACTTCCGTAAAAATAAATCTTTATCCCACAGCCAAACCCTTGTTCAAGCTATTGGCTTTAAAAACCAGCCCCTATCCATATTGGACATCACAGCCGGCTGGGCTAAATCAGCTTTTTTAATGCGCCAATTAGGCTGTCAGGTGACAGCTATTGAATCCAATCCCTTTGTCTTTTATCTAGTTCAAGAAAGCTTAGAATATAACAATGCGGATACCAATCAGTTTCAAATAAAACTAGACAACAGTTTAAATTATCTAAAATCATTAAACAATCCTCTTTATTACCCCGATATTATTTTTATGGATCCTATGTTTGAGGGAAGAAAAAAATCTCTTAGTAAAAAATCTTTAAGAATCCTAAAAGAAATAACAGGAGAAACAACAGATAAACAGGCTCTTTTTAATAGAGCTTTATTGAAAGCTAAAAAGAGAGTTGTTGTCAAAAGACACAAGTTAGACAAGCCCTTGCAAAAAAATATTTTATGCTCTTTTAAAGGCCACTCTGTCTGTTATGATGTATTTAACCCAATAGGAGAGGATAGACATTGAAACAAGCTCCTAATTTACTCAAACAAAAAATATCAATTTTAGAAGATAAAATTAAAAAAAAAGAGCAGTTGATAAAAAAATATCGGCAAGCTCTTACCGATTCCAATACAAGAGTTACAAACATAGCTAAAGAGCTGGCAGAAAGCTTATCCATCATACGCGATATAAATAAAAACTTAGTCCCTGTCCGTCTTCCCTCCATTTCTGGTTTTGAACTTAGCTGTAAATTTCTACCCGCAAAAAGAGGTGTCAGTGGAGATTTTTTTGACATTATTCCAATAAAAAATTCTATGAAATTTGGAATTATACTGTCCAGTTGCAACACCTACTCTTTAACTTCTTTATTTTTATCTTCCTTTTTAAAATCCGCTCCTAGCATTCATAAGCACAAAACAGCAAAGGATTTTGTATCCTCTGTGGCAAAAAAGATAAAAATCAGCGCCCATAAAAAAGAGCAAATGCATTTATTTTATGGAGTTATCTCAAGAAGCTCTTTTGAAATGGATTATTGTTTGGCGGGGGATATTTTTGCCGGTCATAAAAGAGAAAAGGGAAAGTTTAACATTCTTCCACCCTGCGCAGAAAGCCTATTGCAAGCTAAAGTCAAAACTCCTTTTAAAAGCGGAAAGTTAATTTTAGAGCCTAAAGACACCTTGTTAATATGCTCACCTGGTGTCAAATACAGAGAAAATAAAAACGGAAACTTTTTTGGCATAAAAAACATTATAAAGTCAGCTGAAAAAAAACCGGCAGCAGAAGTCTTAGAAATGCGTCAAAATGTCTTGTTCGCCTGCAATGAATTTGGAAAAAACAAAGTAAATAAAAGGGACTGCTCCGTGCTGGCTGTTAAAGTCATGGACGCAATTTTAAGACTACAAAACTCTTCTAATTAGCTGTTTGAAACTTTAAAACTCTTGATAATTTGTCAAAACCTAGAGTCTGACTAAGCTCAAAATCCCTTCTTACTCACCTTGTCAATAGCTCTTTTAAGGATAAAAATCTGGCTTAAAGTAGCTTTGTAAGACTGACTTACTGTCATTTATCTGTGGAGTTTTCAAACACCAAATAGGCTCTAGCTTGTTCTAAAAATCATAAGAAAAGTGTTTCTGTTTAGTTTTGTATCCAGTCTAAATAAAAATACAGATTCAAAAAATATTATAAAAAGCTGTGTGTTAAAGTTTGTGAATTTTATAACATCTAAATATAAGGGTTTTTTTACTAGTCATAAAAGTTGAATTGAGGCTCAGGATAAAGCGCTTGAGAATAACAGCCTGTTTCTTTAGAATAATTCCAATATTTATACTCTGAATAAGGAGGAAGAGGATCCTCATAAAGATAATATTGAAAAGAATATTTATAAGCCCCTTCATAAAGATAAGGCTTGGGATTTCCGTTTTCATCCAATCTTAAAACACGGTATTTAAGACCTTTTCTTTTGCTTTTTTTTGGGAGTTTTAACATTCCTATTAACGAAGGAGCATATACCCCAGAGTCTCCTATCTTTTTTTGATAGAGCGAGGGGTTTGTTTTGTAGGACCCCATATGCGCTCTATTTCTCATTTTATGCTCATCAATGACCTTGCCGTTTTTGTCATAAAGTCTTATTATAAAATTATTATCCAAAATTAAACCTTCAGAAACTGCCGTTTGTAGAATTTTTTTGCAGTAATATGTGGTTTTAAC
>JAPPIY010000298.1 GCA_026914095.1 Oligoflexia bacterium | reverse complement strand
ATGTTATTATTAAAAATGTTCAAAAATAGACCGCTTAAGTTGTCATGAACCAAAAATTTTTCCAAAATGATTTCTTACTCTTCAGGCTTCCTGCATCTGTTCCTGTTCCACTTAGGCCTCCTTTGTTCTGTGCCCATTGGCTTCTCTGTCTATTCTGAGCTTGTCTTCTGTTCTCCTCATGCGTCTTCCGCGCTTCTTTATATTCGACTCGCAATTTTCTGTTTTTGTTTTCTACATTAACCACCGTTCCAGAAAACACACTAAGTTGCTTGCTGAATACTTCTCGTGTATTTATGGACAAACTTTCAGCTTTGTCGATAATTGTTCCAATTTTTTTGCCATTCAAATCAGTAAATTTAAATTTCTCAGGCTGGGACAAATTAATCCATGGAAATGTTGATAGTTTAGGCACCTGCCTGTTCAGAACGGCTGTTATTTCTGCATTTTCTTTTTCTAATTTCTCAGTCTGATAGACAGCGGGGTCCACTTCTTGTCTTATTTTTTTGATCTCCCTATGAAAATCTCGTATCCGTTTTTCAATGTCTGCCAAGTTTTGCTTCAAAATTTCTGCCGAAACCTCTGTCCCCTCAGCCAGCTGAAAACCTCCAGCCAAAAAAAAGGCAAAAATACAAGCTAAAAAATTAAATCTTCTATTTTGTTTGTGATTAAATATTCTCATTCTACCCTCCTGTTTTAAACTTATTGAACTCATCGGCAGATTAGTCCATAGACTTGAATCTTTTTTAAGGATTTGCCATCTCACAGGTTTTTAAGTGATTTTTAAATTAAAGGCTATTCTCTAAAATTTGCCAGCCCGAATGTCCTGAATTTCCATAAAACCTACTAAAAAGCCTTTAAATATAGGAGTTTATACTGAGCCTGTTTGAGTTTTGAAGTTTCGGTTTAAAGTTAAAATTATTCCAATAAAGCCTTAAAACGAGTTCGGCCCCCGTTTGCGCGAAGGCAGGCTTTAACCATAATGCGACCCTAGGTCGCTTTGTGACAAAAAGCCTGTCCAAGATTTTAAGGCTTTATTGGAATAATTTTGACTCATAAACTTTTTATGCCACTATAAAATTTTTATTTCTTGACAGAATTTTGAGCTTTTTTGACAGATTAAATATAAAATGATTGAAAAATCTGATCCTTTGCTAAAAAGACTAGACAAACACAAAAAATCAAGCTAAGAGCTGTAATATGTTAAGAAAAGCGCGATTTAAAACCCAAAGAAGATTAGGAGTGGAGCTTCCCGGTTTAGGCAAAAGCGGAGCTTTAGAAAGACGCCCTTACCCGCCGGGAGAAAGCGGCAATAAAAGAAAGAAATACTCTGATTATGCCCTCAGACTGGAGGAAAAGCAAAAGCTTCGCTATCACTATGTTTTAAAAGAAAGGCAGTTGAGGCGTTTTATCCGCAACGCTAAAACGGGAAAATCCAGCCATTGGGTCAATAAATTAATTTCTCTTTTAGAAAAACGGCTGGATAATGTCATCTTCCGCTTGGGCTTTGCCCCCAGCATTCCGGCGGCCAGACAGCTTATCACTCATGGCCATGTGCTGGTGGAAGGCAAAAAAGTAGATATTCCCTCTTTTGTTCTCAAGGAAAATCAAGCTGTTTCCATTAAACAAAAGTCACTCAAAAATCAAATTGTCTTACAAGGACTCCAAAGCCCCAGATTAGACATGCCGGATTATTTAAGAAAAGAAGAAAAACAAGGTCAAATCATCGGCATTGTGCAAGCCCAGCCCAATGTGGAGCACATTCCCTTTGCTTTTAATACCGGTCTCTTTACGGAATACTACGCCGCAAGAAAAGCTTAATCCAGCCGGCTCTTAAAAATAGACTGATCCTGCTTCCTGCTTTTAAACCTCAGGTGTTAGTTGGATTTCCGCCCTCATATCCCCGTTTCCACAAGGACAGGCTTTCGCGAGGGCAGACTTTTGCAGGAATGACCGCCCGAACGGAAATGAAAGCGCTTCTGTCAGCGAATTATTGAACACTTACAGGAATGACAAAGAATCAAGAAGAAAAATCAAACAGGATCCGTAGAACTTAGGCTGTGGCAACGATTTCGCTGTGACGAACCACTGTCACTTTAATCAACCCAGGGTAAGAGCACTCTTTTTCAATCTTTCTAGCTATAAGCTTGCTTAACTCCAAAGCGGATTGATCACTCACCTTTTGATCATCCACTATCACCCTCATTTCACGACCGGCGTTCATAATATAGGCGTCTTCAATATTTTCAAAACTGTCTATAATTCTCTCTAAATTAGCCATTTTTTGATTGTAAGAGTCCTCTGTAAAGCGGCGAGCTCCCGGCCTTGAGCCAGAAATAGAATCCGCCACTATAACTAAATAGGCTAAAGGGGTGGAAGGCGTTTCATCATGATGATGCGCTCTAACAGCATGAAGAACCTCCTTACTCTCATTGTATTTAGACAAAAACTCAGCGCCTATCACGGCATGGTTGCCTTCTATAGAATGATCCATAGCTTTCCCTATGTCATGAAACAAGCCCGCTCTTTGCGCCGGCTTAATAGGCAAAGACAGCTCTGCATTTAGCAAACCGCAGAGCCGGCCAACCTCTTCACAATGAAAATATTGATTCTGAGCGAAAGAATACCTGTATCTTAAAGCTCCCATCATGTTTTTCACTTCAGGCGCTGTATCCGCAAGCCCTAACTTTTTACATATTTGCGCTCCATCAGAGCGAATCTTTGAAAAAAGATTCTTCTTGCACATTTTAACAGCTCTTCTAATAGCCAAAGAATCTATTTTCCTTCGCTCAGACAATTTTTGCAAACTCATTCTCCCTAACTCCCTTCTCACTGGATCAATTCCAAAAATAGAAGCCTGCAATATCTCTTCTTTATCAACAACAATATCAACCCCACACTCTTTTTCAATCTCATGCAAATAAACATTATTTTCTCCAATTAAATTTTCTAAATTCTTAATGTTCTTGAAGGAAACTGGCTTTATTCCTCTTTCTGGGCAATAAGGCCGATCCAACCGGTTTAAAACTTGGTTGAGCTGAAAAAAAGAGTCTTTTTGAAGATTTTGCTTGTTGTGTTTTTCCGCTCTTTCTATTTGTTTTTTTATTCGGTTAATCCACTTTTCCTTTATCTCTTCCTTTAAATGATCTGTGAGCTGATTCCGATCTATAGAGAGCTTTTTTTCCAATTGCGCCACTTTATCTTTAATAGACTCCCGCAGTCTTAACTTTAACTTATTTTTTTGCTCTATCAGATCTTCAGACTCCTTTTTAAGCTCAGTTATATTTTCCCCCCATTTCTGAATTTTCCAGCGGTTTTCTTTACTCTTCAGCTTTAACTGATCCTTTTTGTTATCTATGTAAGATTGAAGCTCCTGAAAAGAAGACTGTAAAGCCCCTCTCTCTTTTTCAAAATCTCCAAGCTCTTTTTCACTTACAAAAAGACATTCTTTTTTTTGTGTTTCAAAGCGCTCTTCCACTCGCTCCTGAGCCTCTTGCAAAATATGCTCAGCCTCTATTTTTGTTTTTCTAAGCAAGATTCTCCTTTCAAGGCAATCCCAGATCACAGTCAACAAAAGGCCTACAGCTAAGCCTATTAAAAACACATAAGAAAGCTCTTGAATATACATTTGCAGAAATTAAATAGTTTATAAAATTATAGGTTTATTGTATCTCATTTGAAAGCCGAATCAAGATAAAAAGTGATTTCTCTTACAGTTTAAGGAAACAGCCGGCTGGCCTTCCAAAGTTTTCCCGCCCTTTCAAATAAAAATCTATCATGCAGACGATGCTTTTCGTCTATCCAAAATTCTATGGTTTGAATTTTCAGCTCATAACCTCCCCAGTGTTTAGGGCAAGGCGCCGGTTTGTTTTCAAACCGTTTCTCCGCTTGTTTTTTTAAAGTTTTTAAAACTTGTTTATCCGCTACTTGTTTTGACT
>JAPPIY010000081.1 GCA_026914095.1 Oligoflexia bacterium | reverse complement strand
ATTTCTCAGTCCTCTCTCTGTAGCTGTCTCTTTTTTAGCCTTAATCAGCATCCTCACTTTAGGCTTTAAGTATGGCATTGACTTCTCAGGCGGGAATGAAGTTCAAGTCCGTTTTGAAAAAACGGTAACAGCTGGACAAATCAGACAAGCCTTAGCTCAATCCGGAATTGAAAAAGCCTCCGTTCAACAGTTTGGAACAGAACAGGAGTTTTTGATTCGTATAGAAGTCAGTAAAGAGGAGGAGGAAAATAACAAAAGACTTGAAGTTTTAACTCAAACTTTAAAAGACAATTTTATCAAGGAAGGATTTGAAATCCGAAGAATTGATTCTGTGGGCCCTCAAATTGGAAAAGAGCTAAGGCGAAATGGCATCTTATCTCTTATCTACAGCCTCTTAATGATACTGATTTATCTGGGTTTGCGTTTTGACAGCCGATACGCGCCTTCGGCTGTGTTTTGTCTGTTCCATGACGCTATGATAACCATGAGCCTTTTTTCTATTTTCAAACTGGAAGTGAATGCGCAAACCTTAGCGGCTATTTTAGCCATTATTGGCTATTCTTTGAATGACACTATTGTCACTTTTGATAGAATCCGTGAAAACTATCAATCTATAGGAAATAAAAAATCTTTTTTTGATATTTGCAATCAATCTTTAAATGAAGTGCTGTCCCGGACTTTATTAACTTCGGTTACAACTCTCCTGGCTATTTTAGCTATGTACATTTTTGCGGATGGAGTCATTAAAGATTTTGCTTTCACTTTGAGTATTGGCATTGTCATTGGAACTTACTCTTCTATTTATGTCGCCACTCCTCTTCTGATACTCATGAACAAACTGCAAAAATCATTTAAAAAGCCTTAAGCTTTTAACATTAGTTTTGAATCTATTGTGTCAGTCAAGAGCTTAAAAATCAGACGCTAAAAATCTCAGACAGGGTTTTTGCCACAAGGCGGCTTGCAGTAGCCTAGTGGTCAAAGCCTGTCCTCGTGGAAATGGGGGTCGAACTCGTTTTTAGCGTCTGATTTTAAGTTTTTGACTAAAAAGCCATTTCTGAATAATGAAATAGAGCTTTTTCAGCGCTAACCAATTATAAACTAACTTTTGCTTTTGAAGTTGTTGTATTTTTTACACAATTAGCAATTAATACAAACCCTTTAGTATCTGTAATCTTCATAAGCTTACCCTATTCACTACTCTTTTATTATAAGGATTTCATGGGATTTTTTGATATGATCTCTCTTTTCTCTCACTCGGTTTAAACCAATTCGTGTTTCCCCCTGCCCTAATGTGTACTGCCATTTCACTTTTTCAATATCAAAACCCTTGTAAAGCTTTCTGACTTCAGGACAGTCATTATAAGATAAAACAAACTTTCCCTTATGCTTTAGCAGTAAATCCCTTAAAAGAGTATGGTTAAAATTATTATGATGAACAGGAAAATTTCTCTGTGGATAAATCCCCCTAAACATTTTACTATTGCCCTCTAAGTAATAAGGAGGATCAAGATAAAGAAAACTCTCATAATGCTTAGGAATTGTTTTTTCAAAAGAGCCTTTTTTAACTTTTAGGTTTGGGCAGGTGAAAGTTTTTAATTTTTCAAGCCCATTCATATATTTTCTTTTTTCATTGTAAATTTTTGACATCCAACCCAAAAAACCAGGGCCATAACTTAAATTATGGTTGAAATAATAGAGAGTAGCTAATCTTAAAGGCTCAAGTTTAATTTCCTTTTTCCAATGTTTTTTTAATTCCTCTTTTAATTTTCTATAAACTTTATCCGTGTTGTCAATTTTTACTAATTTTTCATATATAGCGACAGGATTTTTTAGCTGGATTTGCCAATAATTCACTAAAATATCAAAAAGATCATAGCCTATAACCTTTACATTTAACTCATTGGCGCAGGCTATTTCAACACTTCCTCCGCCAAAAAAAGGAGAAACTAATTTTTTTAACTCATTTGGAAATCTTTCAATAATTTTACACACAGCAAGACTTTTTCCTCCCGCATATCTTAAAGGACTCTTAGAATATCTTTTGAAACCTTTTTCAGATATCATAGAACATAAGAAACTCTTTCTTAATTCGCTAAAACTTAAACTTTCTTTAAATAATTCAAGTTGAAGCTTATAGTTTACAGCGCTAGAAAAAGAGTCTTTAACAAGAGGTCGATTGGAGTTTCTCATGTTTTTTTTATGCGGTTATCTCTATAATCCCCTATAATGCTCATTTGATAAACTCTTTTTGCAGGGCTGACAAAAATTAAACGAAGGTCTTGGGTCTTGTTTTTTAATATTTAATAATGATTCTGTTTGAATTTTAATTTTTCTTTTGTAGATTTCCGCCCCTGCTTCCGCGAGGGCAGGCTTGCGCGGGAAGGACTGCCATAAACTTTCAAACAAGATCAGTATAAAAGTCTATGTAATCCAAAAACTTAAAGATTAAAAACACAAAACGAATTCAGCCCCTGTCTGCGCGAGGACAAACTTTGACACAGGGTGACTGAAAATCTCAAAACTTCCGGCTGAAATTTTATGCTTTTAATCTTTAGTTTTGTATGAAAGAAACTTCAAACGACAATTAACAAAGATTTTGAAAAAAGGAAAGGCCGTCTGTCCCTCCCATCCAATCCGCAACCGCTCTTTCTGGATGGGGCATTAAACCCGCCACATTGCCTTTTTTATTCATAACACCAGCGATATTTTCAACAGAGCCGTTTGGGTTGTTTTGATAGGAAATCCAAACTTGACTGTTGTCCCGCAACTTGTTTAATTGATCCTGAGGAATGTAATAAGATCCTTCTCCATGAGCGATTGGCAGTTTAATTTCTCCGCTAAGAGAAGGCCAAAAGGCATTTTGATTTTCCAGCTTCAAGTCAGACCATTCATCTAAAAATCGGCCTTGTTTGTTAGGCAGTAAAGCCCCCTCCAACAAACCCGATTCACATAAAATTTGAAAGCCATTGCAAATTCCCAAGATAGGCCAGCCTTTTTGACCGGCTCGGATGAGATCTTTCATAGCGGGAGAAAAGCGCGCCAAAGCCCCCGCCCTCAAGTAATCTCCATAAGAAAAACCACCGGGAACAATAAAAGCCTTGTAGTTTTTAATTTCAATTGTGTCAGAGCTCTTTAAAAGCTCTGGCCAGCAAGCGTCTTGAAAAGCGGTAACCGTATTTTTATAAACAATTTGCTCAGTCACAGGCTTTAAAGAAAAAGACTTCAGCGCTTTAAACACGTCCCCATCACAGTTGCTCCCCGGAAATTGCAAAATGCCTGTTTTTTTCATCAGCTGATGAATTTACAAATACATCCTTTTTCTCTAAACATCAATAGCTAATCCCTATTTAATCAGTGGAAAAACAAATAGATTCAGCCAACAAACTTAACAATCAAATCAAATTTGTGAAAATTCTTCTCTCAAAACATTTACGAGCTCTTTAATTTTTGTTTTGGAAATCAGTCCCGCACGACATCAAGGGCGACCGTAGAATTATAAGCTACGGAGTGAACAGCTGGATGTTTTTCAAGCTGTTTTTTCTTTGAAGACATAGCCTCAGCGCTGAAATCTTTATAATACAGAACCATCCTGCCAAGATCCAGATCTTCTGTTTGAATAACAGCCCCTTGTTTTTTAACCAACCTCTTCAAAGCGGAATGAAATTTTGAGAGTCGCTCCTGTCCCTCTTTATTCCTATTTAAGCGAAAATTGACAACCAACACTCCACACTGAGCCCTAATTCCATGTTGGCCATATTTACACAGAAACAAAGAACTACAAGATGAAAAGTTTATTGTCAGAAAGAAAGTCAATATAGAAAGGATTATTGGAGAAATCATATTTATAATATCGGCAGACAAAAGTTAAAACTTAAAATATCTTTCGGGAATTATATACATGACTAGCCAAAAAGCTCTAAAAGCCTTTAAATATAAGG
>JAPPIY010000056.1:1878-3955 GCA_026914095.1 Oligoflexia bacterium | reverse complement strand
GGATACAGCAATGTGTTGATTGCCAATCCCAGGCAGATTCGCTCTCTGATTAACACAATAAGAAAACAAAAGATCACTGTGGGAACAGGAATCAATACCTTGTTTAAAGCTTTGTTAAAAAATAAATGTTTTCGCCGGTTGGATTTTTCTGATATGAAGCTTTTTATTTCCGGCGGCATGGCTTTAGAGTCTTCGGTCCAAAAAAATTGGCAGTCAGTGACTCAAAGCTCTGTGGTGGAGGGATATGGTTTGACAGAAGCTTCTCCTGTTGTTTGTGTCGAGCCTTTGGATCAGCCGGCTGAGGGGTTTGTTGGGTATCCTCTGCCATCTACAGAAATTAGAATCAAGGATGAAGAAGGCAGAAAGTTAGGAGTTAATCAAGAAGGGGAGTTAGAGGTACGAGGCCCTCAGGTAATGAAACAATATTACAATCAGGAAGAGGAGACAAAATTGGTTTTAAATGAAGAGGGCTGGCTTAAAACAGGTGACATTGCAAAAGTCAATTCAGAGGGTTTGGTGCGGATTATAGATAGAAAAAAAGACATGATCAATATTTCAGGTTTAAAAGTTTATCCTAATGAAGTGGAAGAGCTTTTATCTGCCTTCCCTAAAGTTCAAGAGTCAGCTGTTGTGGCCGGTATAAATGAGTTTGGCTCTGAATTTGTCCGAGCCTTTATTGTTAAAAAAGAAGAGGCCTTAACTCAAGAGGAGCTGATTTCTTATTGCAGGAAGAATTTGGCCCCCTATAAAATTCCTAAAGAATTTGTATTTACTCAGGAGATTCCAAAGAATATTATAGGAAAAGCTTTAAGGCGGCTGTTAAAAAATAAAGACTTGTCTTATACGGATTCTTTTTGACAATTCAGTAGGTTCTGCCTTTCCTTGGAAGACGAAACTCCCACGCAAGCCTATCTTTGTGGAAAGTAGGGGTGAAAATAGAATCTCCAGAAAAAGCTGAAAAATTCCAGCCCCGATCAGTATAAAAAAGATAGTATAGCATAATTAGTCGTCCCTGAAAAATTCTAAGTTATTGAAATTATTTATAAATTTATGATTTTAAGAGGATAATCGTTTAATAGGCTCAAAAGCCTGTTCTCGTAGAAACAGAGGCAGGGAATGGAAATCTTGCTCAAAACAGAAATTTCAGCCTAGACTGTGTCTAAAAAGTTTTCTTGCAAATCGAGAGATTTTTTTCTAAGATGATCTCAAGTGTGGCAGAGAGGGCGTAACAGAAAAGAGGCAGGCTGAAAGAGTTAAAGTGGACTGTTGCAAGATATAAAAGATGGGCTGTTCTTGATTTTGAAGAATTACATGGGGAATGGTTTTGAGATATTTATGATTTTTTCAGACACAGTTTTAGATGATCTAATTTGAGGATAGTATGAAAGGACAGACAAGTTTTGGGAAAGCTTTTGAGATCAATAGAAACCCTGCTATTTATGGAACTTTTGCTGAAATAGGGGCTGGGCAGGAGACTGTTAATTTTTTTTACAAAGCGGGTTTGGCTTCTCAAACTGTGGCTAAAAGCATGTCAGCTTATGACATGACTGTCAGTGATGAAATTTATGGAAAGCAAAATCGTTATGTGTGTAAAGATCGTTTGATCAATATGTTAAACCATGAATACCGTTTATTAGATAGACGGCTGAAAAAAAAACGAGGGGATAAGACTTGTTTTTTTGCTTTTGCTGTTACAGCCGCAACTAGCAATAAAAAAACAAATTCAGCTGTTTCTAACAATCAGCGCGCTTGGATGGGACTGCGATTTCAATCCGCTTCCAAGGGCGCCTTAAATAATGTTTTGTTTCATGTGAGCTGTTTGGATAAAAGCCGGCTCCAACAACATGAAGCTTTAGGCGTCTTAGGAGTGAATTTGATTCATTCTAGTTTTTACCGTAAAAGCAGTCCTAAACAATTTATTACAGCTTTAAGTGAAAATTTGCCTGGCTCCCGATTGGAAATCCATGGAATGACTTGCTCAGGCCCTGCTTTTAAAAACTTTTCTGATCTGGCGATTAATTTAGAGGTTTTGTCTCAAAAGGCGAGTCCTCTTGCTTTTTTTCCTAACTCCAAAAAC
>JAPPIY010000056.1:0-1868 GCA_026914095.1 Oligoflexia bacterium | reverse complement strand
GTGTTTGTCTGATGTTGTTTTTGGCAAGTCAGTTGTCATTTTATACGGAGATCAATCCTTGGTTAAACATTTTAAGAGATATAAGAGCAAATTTTTAAAGGCTTTTAATTTAACGGAAAAAAGCGCTGTCTGCGTCCATTTTATTCCTAAAGTGAAGTTAAAGCCTTCCCAATTTAAAAATTATAATTTCCCTATTTTAATAGCAGAGGATCAGACTTTAGAGGAGTTAAAGAAGTTAGTTTTTCCCTATACTGTTAAGCTTTGTCATTTTGTGATAGACGAAAATTATTTTAAATCAAAATTTTTTAACTCTGATTTTTATGCCTCTGTTTATTTTCTAAAAATTTTGGGAGAGTTATTTGATAAAAAAACAAAACTGGCTGTTTTGTCTCAAAATCAAAGATTTTCTGTTAAGACTTGTGAGCTAAAGGACAATCAAACTTTAAAAGACTATCTGGTTGGGAAAAAACAAATTTTAGATTTACAAGCTTATACTGATCCTGTTTGAAATTTTCCGCATTTCGTCATTCCCGCGAAAGCGGGAATCTCCAACTTCAGGCAGAAAAACTCAAACAGGATCAGTATAAAAGAGGTGATAGACTATAAAAACAAGATATGAAATAAAAAAGACACCTGTGTTTGTGAGCATTCCTCACAGCGGCTTGACAGTTCCGAAAGAAGCTTACTGGCTGAAAAAGCTGTCTGACTCACTTTTAATGTGTGATGTGGATGCTTTTGTTGATGAGCTTTATTTTCCTGTTTTAAAAAAACTGCGCATCCCTTCTGTTATTTTTAAGTGGCATCGTTATTCTGTAGATGTCAATCGCTTTCGGACAGATATATCTTCTCAGACAGTGGAAAGGGCGGGAGAGTTATTAAAAACAATTTATAAAAATAAAGAATTTCGTCAAAAAAACCCTTCTGATATTCATTGGCATAAAACAACAAAGGGACATCTTTTGATTAAAACAGCTATTTCGCAAAAAGCGCATAAACTTTTGGTTCAAAAGTATCTCAACCCTTTTCATGATCGAGTAAAAAAACATTTTAAAGGCTTTAAGCAAAAAGGGCATAAGACTGTGTATTTGATAGATTTGCACAGCATGCCCTCTAAAGGTTTGGATTTTCATAGAGATAGAGGCTGTTTTAGAAAGGATGTTGTGATTGGCGATAATAAAGGGAAGTCTTGCTCTAAAAAATTAACAGACTTGGCTGTTAAAGCGTATAAGCAGGCTGGTTTTAAAGTGGCGCTTAACTGGCCTTATAAAGGGGGAGCTGTCACTTGCTCTTATGGACAGCCTCAATGGGGCCAGGAGGTTTTGCAGGTGGAGCTTAATAGAAAACTTTATATGGATGAAAAAACAAAAAAGAAAAATAGAAACTATAAAAACACTCAAATTAAATTGAGCTTGGCTTTTCAGAAAATCGTAGAGGGGATTAACTCTTTTTGATAAAAAACTCCTCCCATTTTTTGATTTGATCCGAGGGGGTTTTAATACGGCAAAGCGTTCCCTTAGGCGCGCTTTCTTTTTCTAGAATTTGAGCGGAGCGGCTTAAATCATAAATTTTATGTTCTTTGTTTTTTGGAAAGAACAGCTCAATGATTTGATTCAGCTTTTTTATGGATAGATTCATTTTATCTAATAGGAGAGAAATATTATAGCCTGTTCTAGCGCTGATAAAAACAAAATTTTCACAATGAGCGGGGACAATTCTTTCTGTTGGCGCTAAAAGATCGGTCTTGTTGAAAATATAAATGACTGGCTTTTTATTCCATCCAAACTCTTCAATAAGCTCTTCTACAACTTGAATGTGTTTGTTTCTTTTTGGATTTGCAATATCTACAATATGCAGTATCACATCCGCTA
>JAPPIY010000292.1 GCA_026914095.1 Oligoflexia bacterium | reverse complement strand
TAAAATTCCATAAAAACCAGATTCCAGATTTCTGTCATTTGTTCTGGCTGGGGCTGGCTTTCTTTTCCATTAAAATAATGTATCTCTGTGCAAAAACCACAGGGGCCGGTCTCTCCCATTTGCCAAAAGTTATCTGTGTCACCGAGGCGATAAATTTTATGTTTTGGAATATTTTGTTCTATTTCCCATATCTGATAGGATTCTTCATCTTTTTTATGAACAGAAATCCACAAATGCTCTTCAGGAATTTTTAGCTCCTTGGTTAAAAACTCCCAAGCCAAGGCAATGGCTTTCTTTTTAAAATAACCGCCAAAAGAAAAACTGCCTAACATTTCAAAAAAGGTATGATGAAAAGGCGTCTCTCCTACAGCCTCCAGATCATTGTGTTTCCCCCCAGCCCTTAAACATTTTTGAATAGTGACCACATTTTGATAGGGAGGAGGTTTTAAACCCAAAAACACATCTTTAAATTGATTCATTCCAGCATTTACAAAGAGAAGAGAGGGGTCATTATCTGGAATCAAAGAGGAGCTGGGCAGTATTTGATGTTGATTTTTTTGAAAAAAATCAACAAATTTTTTTCTCACTTCAAAACTATTCATAAACCAAAATATAATTTAAAAAGAGCAAGAATAAAAGATAAAATCTTCTGAAAAACATTTTGGACACATTAGACTTTTCATTTTTTTTTCTCCTTTATTTCTACCTCTATTGTAAATGGCATAACACCCAGATTTTAAATTATTTTTAAAGAAAACTGGTTTCGCTGAGTCGCTCAGGTTATATTTTTAAGAAAAAAGCCTTGATTTATAAGGCTTTCATTGAAAAGCGCAATAAGCTTATTTATCAGAAGTCAGCTTTTCTAGCGCTTCATCTATAATATCTGTTTCAAAAGAGCGATTGGCTAGAAATTGTTTCATCTGAAGTTGATTTTTTTGAGAGAAGCTTTGTTTTTGCAGTAGCTTTCTAGCTTTTTCTAACTCTTTTTCTCTATTGTAAGGGGGCAAAGGCAGTTCTTTATGTTTAAGGTAATCTTGAATATATCCCCAGCTTTTATTTTTTTCCTGCAATCGCTCCGCTGTCTTTTGAGATAATTCTAAAGGATCTTCCAGCCAGTTTTTTTGTCTAGCTTGATTTAAGGCTTTTTCAATTAGAGTTGTGGGAAATTTGTTGGAGAGTTTTTGTTTCAGTTCTTTTTGTGAATGAGAGCGAAAATTTAAATATTGTGCTATTTTTTTAAGGGCTTGGCTTAACAGCTCTTTTTCTTTTTTCATGAAATTATTTATAGCGGTTTATTTTAAATTGTCAGTTAGGAGTTGTCTTTAACTATATCTAACGGTATGGAGCTTCGTGTGGTTTTTAACTCATGAGATTGAAAAAAATTATTTTTTTTGTTTTCAGCTTGAGTGTGCTCTTCTGTGTTTTTTTGGCTTAAGCCGCTGAAGTGAAGGGTTAGTTTTTCTGGAGAAGGACTACAGTTTAAAGCCTGTTCTTTAGAAATCAGGTTTTTTTCCACCAGTTCCACAAGGTGCTGGTTAAAAGATTGCATTCCCCAAACTTCTTTGCTTTGCTCAATCACATCATATAAGTTAGAAGTGCTTCTCTTTTCATCTTCTAAAAAAGCTCTGATTCTAGGGTTATTGATCAGAATTTCCACAGCTGGAATTAAACCGCTGTTATCTTTTTTCATTATGAGTTTTTGGCATACAATTGCTTTTAAAGAAGAGGCAAATTCCATACGAAACAATCCCTTTTTTTCAGGACTTACCATACCCAGCACTCGGTGGATTGTGTCCATAACATTATTTGTATGGAGGGTGCTAAACACCAAATGCCCTGTGTTGGCGGCGGTTAAAGTGGTTTCCATAGATTCAAAATCCCTTATCTCACCAAAGAAAATAATATCAGGATCTTGTCTTAGAGTGGATTTTAAGGCCATGTTGTAATTGATATAGTCAGCGCCTAATTCTCTTTGAGTGATAAGACTTTTTTTGTCTTTTATTAAAAACTCAATCGGATCTTCAATGGTGATAATGTGCCGACTGAGTTTTTGGTTGATATCATCTAACATAGCTACGATAGTTGAAGACTTTCCGCTTCCAGTCGCTCCTGTTACCAGAATCAAACCTTTTTGATCCGGATTTTTTAGGATATTTTTTAAAGCCGGCGGCAAGTTTAAGCTTTCGTAAGTGGGGATTTCAAAAGGGATGTTTCTGGCAACCAGTCTTAAAGTTCCTCGTTGGTAAAAAATATTGAAACGAAAACGGCCTACTCCTTTCACTCCATAAGAGAAGTCCAGCTGTTTTTGCTCTTTGAGTCTGTTTTTTTGAAGAGGATTTAAAAAGGGATCAACAGAATTAAGAATATCTTCATTAGTTAAAGAAAATTGCTCTTTATGTAGACGCATCAATTGGCCATTCTTACGAACTAAAGGGGGAGCGCCAACTTTTAAATGGAGATCAGAGACTTTATATTTTGACATGAGATTGAAACAATCTGTTAAATTTAAGCCCATAAGTGATCTATCGGATGATAGGGCTTATACATTAAATGTTATTTATAGCAGGATTAAGATCTTGACAAAAGCAGGGTTTTTATTTCTACTTTTAACAGAAACTAGGTTTTATTGTTGAACTCTCCCAGCTACCTTTTGAAAGCTATTCATAAGTATTTTTGTGATTCTAAGGAAAGTCTATGTGTTGCTGAAAGCTGTACAGGAGGGCTTTTAAGTTTTTGGCTGACTGAAACACCAGGAGCCTCTCAATATTTTAAGGGCGGGATAATTGCCTATCAAACAGCCATTAAAGTTGAGCAATTAGGACTTTCGGCTCAAAAGATTGAACAAGAGGGTTTGGTGACACAAAATTGTGTTTCATTTATGGCTCGGAGTGTTAAAAAAAAATTTAAGGCGGATTGGGCTTTATCCACTTCTGGAATTGCAGGGCCTGCTAAGGGTGAAAGGGGCGAAAATGTTGGGAAAATGGCTTTTTCTGTCTGTTCCCCGAAGGCTGAAAAAAGTCTAGTCAAGCAGTTTAATGACATAAGCCGTCAAGCTTTAAGGCATAAAGCTGGATTTTTTGCTTTAGATTTTCTCATTTCTGAGCTTAAATAGTGATTCCTAAAAGAGTTGTCTAAATAATAATTACAAGGAGGATAAAAATGGCCACAATAGAAAATAAAGAAAAAAATAAAGCTTTAGATTTAGCGATTGCTTCTATTGAAAAGCAATTTGGCAAAGGCTCTATTATGAAGCTGGAGCAGGGTAAAAGTCTGTTTGAAAATGTGCCTGTCTATAGCACAGGCTCTTTAACTTTGGATAAAGCTTTAGGGATAGGAGGCTTGCCGAAAGGCCGTATTGTAGAGATTTATGGTCCAGAAAGCTCTGGCAAAACCACCTTAGCCCTTAGCACAGCCGCTCAAGCGCAAAAAGCGGGCGGGACAGTGGCTTTTGTGGATGCGGAGCATGCTTTGGATGTTTCTTATGCAACTAAGTTGGGTGTTAAGGTTTCTGATATGTTGGTCTCTCAGCCAGATACGGGGGAGCAAGCTTTGGAAATTACAGAGACTCTTGTTCGCTCAGGCGCTGTGGATGTCTTGATTGTGGATTCTGTCGCGGCTTTAACTCCGAAGGCTGAAATTGACGGAGATATGGGGGACAGCCACATGGGTTTGCAGGCCCGTTTGATGTCTCAAGCTTTAAGAAAGCTCACAGGCTCTATCAATCGCAGTCAGACTCTAGTGATTTTTATCAATCAGATACGAATGAAAATTGGGGTTATGTTTGGAAATCCGGAGACCACAACAGGGGGTAATGCTTTAAAATTCTATTCTTCCGTTCGTTTGGATGTCCGAAGAATTGCCAGCCTTAAAAAAGCAGAGGAGATCATTGGAAACCGAACTTTAGTTAAAGTCGTTAAAAATAAACTGGCTGCTCCTTTTGCCAGGGCCGAGTTTGATTTGTTATATAA
>JAPPIY010000175.1 GCA_026914095.1 Oligoflexia bacterium | reverse complement strand
TTCCAGTGTGATTCATAATAGATTGAGGCATCATGAATGATAGAGGATGTTCTTTTGCAACTTTAAGCACAGTATCTCTAGCTTTTTCTTTATCAAGGATAAAAAACATGGCGATATAATTTAATGCCTCTGAGAGTTCTCTTTCATCAAGGTCAGAAATATAATTATCAACTTTTTCTTTTGGAATTGTAACAGGTGTTTCAATTTTTTTAAGATAATCTAAATCTTCTTTTTGAAGAGATCGTAAATCAGATTCCAATTTTTTTGCTTCATCAGATAAACCATATTGAAATAAAATCTTCCTGATTTTCTCTAACCAACTACTTCCAATCATTACAAGATTTTTTTCAATTCCATATAAAAAAGAATCCTTATATATAAGTAAGACTCTTTTCATGTTATTTATATCACTTCTGTTTTTATAATAAGGTGCTAATTTTGTTATAATATGTTCAACAGAGTGAGGCTTAAAAGTGTTTAAATCTTTACTAGAAAATTTTTTTAATTTTCTTTCAAGCTCTTTTATAATTTTATCTTCTTGTTTTTTTTCTAATCCAACTTTATGATATAAATCTTTATCTCCAATTAGTAAGTCATAAGAATAACCCCAAGTTCCAGGTTTATCTTCTTCAGAATAAGTGTCTTCATATTTAATAATAGCATCACGGGCAGAGATAATCCTTTTTCTATCATTAAGAGAAACCGCTAATCTTAAAGCTCTTTCTAACTTATTAAAAAAACAGTCTCCTCCAAGAGAAGCTATTTCAATTGTGGAATCAATAAATCTATAAGCAACTAATATATTTGGTTTCAATTCTTTGATTTTCTGTGAAAAGTCCCATGCAAGACCAGCATAACGACATTGCAAAATTGGATTACCTTCTTCTGAAGAGCGTTTTTCCCAATAATTCACCATTTCAGGAGTAATACTTCTTATGTGTGGATTAGAAACAATATTTCCGTTTTTATCTTTAGCAGAAAAAAATGGACCATAATGCAAACCTTCCCAACCTTGCAAATTGTTTTCCTGAATCATCTCCATAAGATTAAAAGCTGTCTCTTCATAAAAAAACTCAGAATCTATTAAAAATTCTTCATCTTTAAAATGTTTACTATTAAAATCACGAACTTTTCTATATATTTTTTGTTCTATATTAAATTCTGGTTTTTTAAATTCGTTTAAGATAGAATATAACTTTTCTAATAAAATAGAATGTTTATTTTGATTTTCCATGTTGTATAATTCTGATAGATCAGTTTTATTTTATATAAGTTCCGCCTCCACCGTTTCCGGGACCGACAACAGAGATAATCCCATTTTGAAAATGATCATCTATTTGATAAAATTTATCGGCTGATCCTATTTGGTTTTCTTCCATAAATTGTTTGATAAGATTTGCCGTATTTGCTCCATAGTAAGATGAAACATTATCAGCAACAAACTGGCTAGGCAAAGCTTTCTGTGTAAAATACCCAGCATTTCTGTATTGAGTATTTGCTATTTCTTCAGCATAAGTGATTGTTTCTTTTGCTGTTGAATTTCCCGCTCCATAAACAAATGATAAAAATTGCTCAATCTGATTTTTGTTTGCTGTAGATTTCCAATAAGTTATCTCTGAATTATAAGGATTAACTTCTACTCCTTGCAATTTATCCATAAACTTTATTGCTGTTTGAGCCTGTCCTCTTAAATAATCTTGAAAGCCTGTCACTTGAGCTTTGTAAAGTGTTCCTCCTCCACCGTTTCCCGGTCCAAACATAGCAACATGTGGCATTGAACCAAAATAAGCTTGGTTTATCCCTAAAGTTTTTTGACTTGCCTCTATAGAGTTTAAAAAAAGTTGAGCTTGCTCCTCACTTATAGGAAGTATCTTTATTTGAACAGGAAGAGAATAAATCGCCTCTTCAAAACCAGTTTTTTCAAGCCCCCAAGAACTCTGGCTGTCTATTAAGCCTTGTTTTGCTAATAAATAAGCTTTACCTTGCGATATAGGCTCAATTTTTTTTGTATCCAAAACTCCTGAAATATTGTCAAATCCAGCATTTAAAGAGCTATAAGCTTGATTCATAGCTAAAGCCTTTGAGCCAAAAGCTTCGCTCATTTCTTGAGCAAAACTTGGCTTAATCAAAATAACAGCTAATAATCCTAAAATAAAATTTTTCATATTACACACTTCCTTTTTATAATTTTCCTCAACTTAGCAAACTATCACTGCAAGAGATAGAAAAAACTGGCTCATTTCCTTTATTTTTTTCATCATTCATAATCTTTTGTATCTTTCTATGAAACTCCCTTTGTGTTTCTATCAGCTCTTTTTTTCCTTCTGTATTTAAAGCTTCCACTTCATAATAAATATAATTGCTGGCTACATTTTTTGAATTGTATTTTTTAGCTAAAAACAGAAAATGAGCTTTAATAAGCTCAAAGGAAAAAATAGCGTATTTGTTTTTATCCTTTACTTTATAAAAACCGCTTTCGTCTTTTTCTATGACCGCTTGTTTTTCTAAAATTTCAAGAGCTTTTAGCCCTTCTTGTCCAAACTGATCTTTTATCTCATCCGCTTTTATTCCTTTATTTAAAAAAGCCAGCATCCAGCATAAAAAAATGGTTTCATCAGAAAGCAAAGTTTCAAGGCTTTTTCCAATATATTCCAGCTTTTCTTTTTCCATAGAAACTTTAAAGACTTTTACAAGCTCTTCTGGCAAAAGAGATTTTAACTCAGGTATAAAATGACTTAGCTTTAAAAGGGTTTTAATAGCAGGCTTAGAGTGTCCATTGACTAAGCGATTAAATGTTGTTGGAGGAATATCCATTTTCTTTGAAATGCCTGTTTCATTGATATAAGGGTTTTTCTGCTTTTCCTTTGAAACATAGCCTCTTAAAATATCTGAAAGATTGTTGCTCATAAGCTCCTCCTTAAAGTTCCTTATAGCTGTTGCGTCATAAGACTTTAAATCAGAGGATTTTGTCAATTAAGGCTTTATAATTCTTACAAGGTCAGATTATTTTGATTAAAAATTGTAAAAAATCCTGTTTTTCAAGGAAATTACATAAGGTATTATTATAAAACTTATATTAAACCTAATTTATACTTAAAAAGCTAATCAAAACAAAAAGACTAGGTATTAAGACAGTAAGAAGGAGGAACAAAGCTTGTAAAGTATAAGTATTTTTTGTTTTTTTAAAGGTTTTCTTTAAGAATTTTTATTAAAATTAAATAAATGCTAATTTTAGTATGTAGAATTAAAATTAGCAAATTCTTAAACTAAAAATAATTAGTGTGTCTTTTATAAGGAACATGAGCAAAAACATATTAAAAACATTTGGGAAACGAGTTCGGGAAGAAAGAATAAAACAAAATCTATCTCAAGAGGAGTTAGCTGAAAAAGCCAGCGTTCACCGTACTTATATTGGTATGATAGAAAGGGCAGAAAAAAATATTACTCTTCAAAATATAGAAAAAATAGCCAAAGCTCTTAAAATCCCTATCAATAATTTAATGAAATTGGAGAAATAAACTGTGGGAAAAAAAGAATTAAGAAAAAGAGAAAAGTGGCAAGATTCTAGTGGAGAAAAAGCTGGAGTTGCAGAAAAAACTTTTTATGAAGTGTTTTTAAAAGCATTCAAAGGTTCAAATTTAAGAATACGCTCAAAACCCAAAGAGTTTAAAAATATCTATTCTAATATAAAGCTCAGTAAAAAAGTGCTGTCGGATATTTATAATCCAGATAGAGAATGGATACATGGTGTGCATCCAGATTTTGCTATAGATAATATTAAAACTAAAAAAACATTATATGTAGAAGTAAAAAGGCAGGATGGATGGATAGAAGGAAAACATCCTAGTGCTGGTAGAGGAAATGCACATGAGAGATCATGTAAATTTTTTACACCAGGTTTATTAAAAATATTGAGAAAACAAAGCAAGCTTGGTAACAATGTTTTACCATTTTGGGTTGTTTTTCAAGGTGATATTGCACGTGATCCAAAAC
>JAPPIY010000234.1 GCA_026914095.1 Oligoflexia bacterium | reverse complement strand
AATTTTCCTTTTAAATGACCAGCTCGTGTTAAGTTGGTGTCAGCAATTTTAGCTATGCCAAAGTCAATGAGTTTCACTTGACCGTCAAAGGTCAGCATAATATTTTGAGGGCTTACATCCCGATGTATAATGTTTAAAGGCTGTCCTGTATTTGCGTCAATGGCATTGTGAGAATAGTTTAAGCCAGCGGCAACTTCTTTGATTATATAGATAATGTTGGGAATGCTGATTTTTATATTGCGAGCTTGCAGTTTTTTAATAAACTCTCTTACATTTTTTCCAGAAAGGTACTCCATAGCTAGAAAAAACTGGTTTCTTTCTATTCCAAATTCATGAATGGTTGTAATATTTTTGTGCTTTAGATTACAGGCAACTTTTCCTTCATTTTTAAACATGTCTTTAAACTCTTCGTTATCAGAAAACTTGGATAAAGCTCTTTTGATCACAACAAATCGGCCAAAACCAGTTGGGCTTAACTCAGCGGCTAGTAAAATATCAGCCATACCGCCTGAGGCTATCTTTTTTATGAGGGTGTATTTTCCAAACCTTTTAAAATTCATTTTTTTTTCCTAATTTCAAATAATTAGAGAAAATTTTATACAGCTGTTTAAATGATATATCGGTTTTTTTTATTCTGAACTTTAAGAAACAGGGGAGAAATAGTAAGTTTTATGGAAAAATCACTTAATTTTATTGATTTTTTAACTTAAAGCTATTGAAATAACTAAAAAATAGGGAAAAATGCGAACTATTTTAATCACTGGCAGTATAGGCTCAGGGAAAAGCTGGGCCATAAACTGGCTGAAAAAAAGGTCTCAGCCTGTTTTTCAGGCCGATAGCCAAGCCAAAAAGCTCTTACAGACAGGCAGTGTCTGTTATCCTCAACTCAAAAAACTGTTTTTTGAATCCGATTTGTATCTGCCAAATGGAGAGTTTAATAAAAAAAAACTGGCTCAAAAAATTTTTCAAGATCTAAAAAAAAGAAAGGCGATGGAGGCCCTAATCCATCCTCTGGTTCGCAAAGCTTTTAGACAATTTGCAGAGGAGCAAAAAAAAAAAGGCGCAAATAAAGTGTTTTATGAAGCTCCCTTAATTTCCAAGTCCATCCTTAAAGCCTGCGATAAAAGAGTTTTGATCACTTGTCCTATTTCTATCCGAAAGCAAAGATTGACTTTAAAAGGATGGAGTGAGCCAGAAATTGAAGAGCGTTTTTCAAGACAGATGCCGGATTCAGCCATAAAACAGCAAGTGGATTTTATTATTGATAACAGCGGGGATTTCAAAAAATTAGAGTTGCAGTTAAATGAAGTTTTACTGTTGTTAGAGGAATAGCGGGATATGTTAAAACTGGTAAAAATAAAAGATCAATCAGAAAAAATAAAATTTCTTATCGGTTTTAAAGCGGAAGATTCAGCTTTTATTGTATCAGATATAAAAACAAAGCTCTTTTTAGAATCTGAACTGCTAAAGAAATACTTTCATCTGCCAGGGGCTTGTGTCATGAGAGCCAATGAATTTTATAAAGAGCTTTTTTATTCTTTAGATAATAAATGGCGGCTCATGCCGGATTCTTATGTGAAGGAGCTGTTATTTGACTTCTGTAAGGATCAAAAACAAAACTGGATTAAAAACTTGCAAAACTCTCACAGTTTTTTTGAGTTTTTTAACAGTTTTTTAGTCGTTTTTCTCTATAAAGAAAGCCTAAAAGCCTTTGAAGAGTGGCTGGAAGTTTATAAAAAAAACCTTTTTTGGAAGAGCTGGTTCCAACTCTCTCAAAGTTTTTTTGAATTTTTATCAGCTAAACAAATGTTGAGTGAGTCAGGGGCGAAATCCTTATTACTGCATGATCTGTCTTCAACTGACAGCCTGCCTTTTAGTAAAGATAAAATTTTAGTTGATTTATCTTTTTCTCTTGATTTGTGTGAGAAAGAGATTTTTAAAGAGCTGGCGCGCCACAAAGAAGTTTATATTTTATCCCCTCACTTGAAATATGCCTTTTTTGAAAATAAATTTGATATTTATAAAAAATGGGAAGAAGAGCTGGATAAAGAAAAAATATTAAAATATCCTTCTGACAATACAGAAAAAACAAATCCCTCAAGAAGTCTTTTTAAAATAAAAACGGAAACACAAATAGAAGAAGTTAAGAAAGCTGTAGTTCAGACACATCAATGGATAAAGCAGGGAGTTGCGCCCAGTGATATTGTTATTTATGCCCCTAACTTGGAAAACTATTGGTTTGTATTAAGAAGTTACCTTGAAAAAGAAAATATTCCCTTTAAAAAAACCATTTACTCCAAGTTAATTGATTTTAGAGAAATAAAACATTTATTATCTTCAGCCCGTATTCACTTAAATTTATTTACCTTTGAAGATTTAGAGTTATTTTGCTTTTATAAAGAATCTAAAAAAGATTTTCTAAGATTTAAAGAGAATTATTTTAATGAGCCAAAAAGAGATTTAGTTAAAAAACTGTTGTTTCAAAATAAAATAAAAGATTTCAATCAAAGAACAACAGGTTTTGGTTTTGTTCAATGGCTTTTGTCTTTTTGGCCTAAAACAGCTGAGGATCGTTTATTAGACGCTCTATTGGCAGTTCTCCAAAAATTGACTGTCCGAGAAACTTTAACTTACAAATCTTGGCTGAGATTTTTTGAATCCGAACTGTTTTCTAAAGAGTTAGAAATATCAGCTGAGCAGGCAGAAGGAGTCTCCTGTTTAAGTTTTAACGCTTTTCACTCTGTTAAAAGCCCTTATGTTTTTATTTTGGGTTTAACGGAATCAGCTCTTAAAGGGCCCTCTTTATTTTTTTCAAAGGAGTCAGAGGATATTTTAGAGGATTTAGGCCTTCCTATCGCTATAGCCTCTTCTAAACAGAAAGAAAACAGCTTGTTGTGGTTTTTACAGTCCTCTCATTACAAAGAATTATATTTAAGCTGTCACTCTTACGATTTTAAAGGAGATCTGCAAAATGCAAGTCTGCTTTATATGCTTTCAGACAGATTGTTTTCCGCTAAAAAGACAGATATTTTAGAATCTTTAAGCTGGGATCATAAGATAAAACAAGGGACATTAGCCGAAATTTTAAGTGATAAACCAGAAGATCAAGCGGAGGCTTTAGAGCAAGCTTTTCAAAATAAAATTCAGCCCATTTTTCCTTATGAAAAAAGTCATTTGTCAGCCAACAGCATAAAAACTTATAGAGACTGCCCTTTTAAATATGCGGGAGAAAAACTGTTTTTTGTCCCGCCAAAACAAGCTGTTCAAAGAGAAGTTTCAGCTCTTTCTCAAGGAAAGTCCGTTCATAAGCTATTTGAATTGGCCTTAAGAAAACATCCTAATTTGAAGGTAACGGAAGAACAGCTCAACCAAATTATAGACAATGTTCAGCCTACACCAGAGAAATTTATTCACAAAAAGCAATGGCTTTTAATGAAAGAGTATTTAAAACGGCTGTTAAAAGAATTTTTAATTAAGGAGAAGGAACAAAGAGAAAACTCTCCTCATCTCAAACCAGTGGCTTTTGAGGCAAAATTAAAAGCTTTTTGGGATCAAAAAAAAGGAGAGCTGAGTCATCAGGGGGATTATGTTTTTAAAGGATTCTTAGATCGTGTGGATCAAGATGAGGAAACAAAACAATATGCGCTAAGGGACTATAAAGCCAGCTCCAGCCTATTAAGTCCTATTTCTTCATGGCTCAAAACAGAAGAGCTTCAACTGACCTTTTACGCTCAAGCTTTGGAAAAAGGTTTGGTTGAAAATCTTCCGGCTGGCGCAGTTTCCGCTTTGTTTTATTCCGTTTATAATGACAAATTTGCCACTAAAGGTTTTGTAGAAAAAGACAGCAGTTTGTTAGCTGTAATGCAAAAAACAAGAGGACATGAAAAAGAAAAAAAATTTTTGTATGAAGCGATAGACTCTAGCAATCGCTACACTCAAAAAATGGTTGCGGAAATGGAAAAAGGAAATTTTTCTCCCAATCCAATAGATCCAAAAAATTGTAAAA
>JAPPIY010000064.1 GCA_026914095.1 Oligoflexia bacterium | reverse complement strand
GACAATAACACTAATTACCTCTTAACATGAGTCCACTATTTCAGCTCATACCAATATCCTATTTTTATCTTTTATTAAAGAACTGCGATGTTTTTTATAAAAACTTGTGAAAATTTTACACAATACTATCTAAATATCTTACAAATTAAACCGCAACTCACACAACTTCGCCGCTTTTGTAACAACATTTGTCTTGGCGTCTTTTTTTAATCTAAAAACAAAGGATTAAACTTTTTTCAATGGAGATTAGCGTATAATTTTCGTAATTTTTTAAGAAAATATTTTTTAGTATAGACAAAAAGCAAATTTTTTTATAGGTATAGGTTTATAAATGGATTATGACGCAAAGGAGACTCTATGGCTAAAAAGAAAAAAGGAATAAAAATTATCACTTTAGAATGCGCAGAAGCTAGAAAAGAGGGAAAGCCTCCCTCCCGCTATACAAGCGTTAAAAACTCTCAATCTCATCCTGAAAGGTTAAAAAAGAAGAAATACAATCCCTTTTTAAACCGACACACTTTGCATCAGGAAATTAAATAAACCTGTCGTTTTGAAATTTCCGTATACTGTCCTTCCCTTGAAAGCTTGTCCCCGTGAAAACGAGGGTGGGAATCTCTGGCTGAAAGAGAAAAGTATAAATTAGAAAAATTTTTTGTTTTTTTGATTTACAGCTTCTTTTTTTAAATCGGCGATTTCTCTTAATAAGCTTTCTTCTTGTTTTTTTAGTTTTTTTGGAATGTCTATCTCTATTTCACAAATCAGGTCCCCTCTTACAGGCTCATTTAAACTGGGCAATCCATGATGAGGGATATGGATGAGCACTCCATGAGCTGTTCCCGGCGGGATAGTGATAGTTTCTGTTTCTGTTAAGCCTTTCACAGATTTTTGAGCGCCTAAAAGCGCCTGTAAATAAGAAATTTTTATATTTGTTTTAATATCTCTTCCTCTTTTAATGAAAAGAGGGTGAGGCTTTAAGAGAACTTCTAAATAAAAATCTCCTGACGGGGCGCCATGGGGCCCTGGCTCTCCTTCTCCTTGAAGGCGAAGCTTGGTGCCGCTTGCTACTCCAGGAGGTATTTTTATACTTAAAGTTCGTTTTTTTCTAACAAGGCCTTTTCCATAACAGGAGCCGCAAGGGCTTTCTAAAATAGTTCCTTGCCCCCGACAATGAGAGCAAGCGCTGGCAAAAGAGAAAAAGCCTTTTTGGGAAACTATCTGCCCTCTGCCGTTGCAATAAGGGCAGGTTTTGCGTTGCGTTCCCGGTTTGGCTCCCGATCCTTTACAATTGGAGCAAGAGCTATTGCCTTTAAAAGAAACCTCTTTTTCCACCCCTGTTAAAACCTCTTCTAAACTGAGTTCTACTTTGTGATAGAGATCAGCCCCCTTTCTAGCCCTCCTAAAGCCAGCCGAAGAGGAAAATAAATCTTCAAAACCGCCAAAACTTCCTTCACTAAAAAAACCATCTGAAAAAATGTCTTTAAAAGTGGAAAAAATATCTCCTACATCTTGAAAACCGCCTCTTCCATTAAAAGAGCTGTGGCCAAAACGGTCGTATTGCTCCCTTTTTTTAGGATCTCCTAGAACTTGATAGGCCTCAGAAGCTTCTTTAAACTTTTCCTCTTTGCCCTTATCTCCTTTATTTTTATCAGGATGATATTTAAAAGCCAGTTTTCTATAAGCTTTTTTTATTTCATCCTGTGAAGCGCTTTTGGAGACAGATAGAACTTCATAATAATCTCGCGGCATAAAAATTCCTATAAATTAGTTAGTCTACGGGCTTTTTCAAGTTTTTTAATTCTCTTTTATTAAAATGAGGTCAAAAGAGCTAAAAATCAAGTGAAAGCTTTTTTATTATAAAAACCCGGGAATGATTGCATGGCTCCTCAAAAAATTTTATTTTCTGCTTTATACCGATCGGGTTTGAATTTTGAAGTCTGTTCTGGAGATTCCCGCTTGTGCAGGAATGACTGTGATACTAAATTTTTAGACAAGATCAGTATAACTATTGAAAAACACTCTATTTTTTTCAAAGAAAACTTCGGGAATTATATATTTAATTTTGCATAAAAAGCCTTTAGATTAAGGAAATATAAGGAGTTTCAGACTGTATGACCCAGAAAAAAATAAAAAGATAAAGTTACACTGAAAAGAAATGTAAAAAACTTCTAAAAAACAAGCAAGTAAAGGGAATAAAGTGAAATCAAGTCTATAATTCCCAAAACTTCAGATTTTCAAACCAACTTCTGCCGGACACAGGCCGGTTATAAGGATAGGATGTCCGCGCCAAAAAATGAAGTTTTTGTTGAAAAATCATTGTTTTGGGCAATTAGTCTATAATTCCCAAAAACCTTAAAAACTCTTATCTTGATTTCAAAAATATATCAGTATATGAAATAAAAATATATTGATGTTGTTTGAGTTTTAAGTCTTTTAGCCCTTCCCGCTCCTCACGAAAAGAGGGCGGGAATCTTTAAAAGCCTTCAAAATTCAAACAAGCTCGGTATAACAAAGTTGTAACTTTTAAGCCCGAGTGGTGGAATTTGGTAGACACACAGGACTTAAAATCCTGCGGTTTTATTAAAACTGTGCCAGTTCAAGTCTGGCCTCGGGCACCACTTGAATTAAAGATAGGGCTTCAAAATAAATGCGGAGAGCGGGAATCCAGCTAACACCTCAACAAACCAGGCTGAATCTTCTAATTAGCTCATTTCTTTGTCAGCAAGATTTTTATAAAAAATATTTTTTGAGAGCTGACTTCCAATGCAGGCAATTAATTCCGTTTATCTTTTGATTTTGAGAATCTAAAGACCACACTTGAGCCAAGTGATCTTGTTTCCAATCTTCAGAAAGCCGCTTGATAGTTTTAATATGGTCTTTTCTTATTTCATCTGTAGATTTTATTTCCACAATTAAATCTTTTTGACGAGGTCTTTGTATAATGAGATCCAACTCTAAACCTGTTTTGGTTTTATAGTAAGAAAATTTATAATTTTTTCTAAAATAATGATTCAATTTAAAACACTCTAAAATAATAAAGTGTTCAAAAGCTTGGCCAAAAGCGTAGGTTCGGGGCTTAATGGGAATATCAAGAGTTTCTTCTAAAGCTTTTTTAACTCCCATATCAAATAAATAAAATTTAGGCGCTTTTTGCTGTTGTTTTCTAATAGAGCGATTGTAAGCTGGGAGAAAAAAACCTATTAAAGTATCCTCTAAAATAGAAAAATAGTTTTGGATGGTTTTTTGATCCACTCCTGTTTCTCTAGCAAACTTAGAGTAGTTAATGCTTTGTCCATTTAATTGAGCGGAAATTTCTAAAAAATTTTTAAAAGGCTGAACTCTTCTTATAATTTGCTCTTGCAAAATTTCTTCTTTTAAGTAGTTATTCACATAGCTTTCTAAAAATAAAGCCTTTTCTTTTTTAGGTTTCAGCTCTAAAAGCTTAGGGAGCGCTCCAAATTGCAAAGCTCGTTGTAATTGAAAAGAGTTGTCCAGCTCAAAGCAAGAAAAAGGATAGAGATAGAAGGCGATCGCCCGGCCGGCCAGCAAATTGGCCTGTCCTCTTTTTAGCTTTCTAGCGCTGGAGCCAGTCATCACAAATTTTACTTTTTTATTTTTTTCTATCTCCTTGTGAATAACATCTAAAAGCTTGGGGGCTTTTTGAATTTCATCAATGATGACAGCTGAGTATTTTTTGTCAGCCAATAGGAAAGACAGCCGATCGGGATTTTTTAAAAACAGACTTTCTTGTTTGTAGTCCAATAAATCAATCCAGAGGGTGTTTTTTTTGGAAAAAAGCTTTCTTAACAGGGTGGATTTGCCAGTTCCTCTAGCGCCAAATAAAAAGAGATTTTGCGCGGTTTTAAGTTCCTGCAATCGCTTGACCATACTCCCAATTTATCATCTAAATTGGGAGTATGGTCAAGCGATTTTTTGACAGCTCTAGCTTATCGATCTTATAAGCTTTGTTGATTTTATGCAGGAGCATTTTAGGAAATATTGAGTGATTT
>JAPPIY010000320.1:264-4008 GCA_026914095.1 Oligoflexia bacterium | reverse complement strand
ACATAGCCTCTTAAAATATCTGAAAGATCGTTGCTCATAAGCTCCCCCTTAAAGTTCCTTATAGCTGGTTGCGTCATAACACTTCAAATCAGACAATTTTGTCAATTAAGCTTTTATAATTCTTAAATGAAAAAATTAAAAACTTTGACTAAAACACGGAAAAAAGCCTGTTTTCCAGAAAAATTACATAAAATATTGTTATTAGTTCTATTTAACATCTCATGAAATTTAAGGTAAATTGGTATGGAGGAAATAAAACCAGCTGAACTCCTGTCCAAATTTTAGGACACAGACCATTCAAAAACTCAAGTTTGTAAAGCAGTTTTCCGATAAATTAGAAAAAGCTTTGACAGTAGTTTCTTTTTACAACAAAAAAAGATAGAATAGGGAGGAGGAAAAAAACATGACAAAAGTTTCAGCTCATGATGTAGCTAAATATATCTTAAAACAAGCTGGCGGAATGACAGCAATGAAGCTTCAGAAGTTGCTTTACTATTGCCAAGCATGGTCTTTAGTTTGGGATGAAGCCCCCTTATTTAAAGAAGAAATTGAAGCTTGGGCAAATGGCCCCATCATTTCTGAAATATACCAAGCTCACAAAGGTAAGTTTAACATAACTAGCTGGAAAACAGGGAGTATTGAAAAATTAAATAAAACACAAAAAGAAACTATAGATAAAGTTTTGGATTTTTATAACAAGAAAACAGGCCAATGGTTAAGTGAATTAACTCATAGAGAATCACCGTGGAAGGATGCTAGAAAAGGCTTATTGCCCGGTGAAAGGGGCTCAGCAAAGATAAGCCATGCCTCTATGGCTGAATATTATTCTGGTTTATAATATTAAGCTACAATGGGAAAAAATAGAAAAAAACAGGTTAAATATAACCAAAAGTTTTCAATTGAAAAAAAGCCTAAAATAGCAAAAGCTCTTTTAGCAGATATTTCAAAATATTGGAGTTATAGTATTTTTGATAAACAAGGTCCTTTTAAATCAGATAGAGATCAAAAATATTTAGTCCAAGAAATTTTTGATTCAAAAAAGAGTTTTGAGATTATGGACAATAGATCAGGAAATCAAGGCTCTCATAGTGTTGAGGTTGCTAAATTATGTAAAGAAGCGAGAGACAGGCTTTCTGAACTAAAATTAGATGACATCAACTCTCTTTTTTCTTTTAGACTTACTGGAAAACAAAGAATCTGGTGTCAAAAAATATCAGGAGAACCTATGAGAGTCTTATGGTGGGACCCTGAACATAAAGTGTACCCTTCACAAAAAAAACACACTTAATAAAGAGTATCTATATTTTTTTACAAAAAGGGATATTTTGTAAAAAATTTTCTGGAAAAACATTTTTTTTGTTGATTTTAAGGTAGTTTTTATTGAAAATAATTGTAATTTTTTAAAAAATATAACAGAATTTTCTCTCAAACTGGTCATGACACTTTTTTAAACCATCTATTAAGTAAAGTGTCATATATGAAAGGTAGGTAATATGGAAATATTCTCAATTATATGTTCACTCCTTTCACTGTTAGCGTCTGGGTTTGCCGTTTATAAAGTTCTTAATATCGAGCAAAAACTAACTCAAAGTGGAGAAGGAAATAAAGGAATCAATCAGACAGTTAAGGGCAATAATAATACCCAAATAGGCAGGCAATGAATATCAATCAAGAAGCTAAAGGCAATAATAATATCCAAATAGCAATCCAAAACTTTCAACCAAATAATATTTCCTCAACAATTGCAACAATTTTACCTAATATTGCAAAAATTTATTGCAAAAATTGTATCCAATATAGAAGATGTAGAAAATGATACTAATTTTTATAATATAGAAAATAAAATACAATATAATAAACTCGATACATTTGTTTATTTGTTAAATCAATATGGCACCTATGGGGGGCAAATAGATGAGCTTTATGAAGAGCATGATAAATTACGCCCAGGTGTTAAAAAACAAATTTTTAAATATTTTAAAACTAAGTATCTTCTTGAAAAACAAAAAATTTTATCGACTACTAAAAATAATGATCCTTTAAGTGTAATAAGAAAAGAATCTGATAATATTATGAGAAGTGTTTTTGAGGTGTTTAAAGACGACTTAAAAAAATCAAATAATTTTAAAGGAGATATGGAAGATATTGATTCTTGTTTGCTCGCAATCATATGCCATGCATTCATTAATTGCAAAATACTGGAGAAACCACCTAATGATAATAGATAGTGACAAGCACCCGGAACAAAATCTCTTCTTTATCGGAGCAAGACTTATTGAGTGTATAAAAAAGTCCAAAAAATTAGAAATTGAGATAGAAATATTATTAGAAGATTATAATAATCATTATAAAAAAATATCAATTGATTACTTATTATTAGGATTAGATTGGTTATATATTTTAGGATTTATAGATATAAATGAAAAAGGAAATATATGTATTTAAAAAAATTGACTATTAGTTCAAAAACAGGTGTTGTACGCGAAATACCTTTTAAAAAAGGGTTAAATTTGATTGTAGATAAAACTACAAGTTTGTCTACAGACTCAGGCAATAATGTTGGAAAAACTACATTGCTAAAGATTATCGATTACTGTTTAGGTGGAAATAAACATCAGATTTATACAGAAAAAGAATTTAAAGTTAAAAATAAGAAAGTTCTTAAAACTCTTGAAGAAAATAAATTTATTTTTAGTTTAGAGCTTGAAACAAAACAAGGCTCAACTCATACTATATCAAGATCTATTAAAGGAAAGTCTAGTATTGATAATGAGACTATGAGTTCAGAACAGAAATTTAAAAAACTTCTTCAAGAGATAATATTTAACTTTTCTGATACTCGTCCTACATTAGGGCAATTAATGAACAAGTTTATAAGGGTGGATAAGCATCAACTTGAAAATGCTCTTTTCTTTCTTCATGATACAGCAGATCACTCAGATTATGAAGCCCTTTTTATGTTTCTTTTTGGTTATCGTGAAACTCAGAATCTTTCAAAGAAGAGAAAGCTTGTAGATAGGATTAAAGTATTAAAAAGGGAGCTTAAAGAAAATGATTATAATACTGATGAATTAGAACAACAAATTTTTTTAATTGATAAAGATATTTCAGAACTTCAGACAATGAAATCTAACTTTCAGTTTAAAGAAAGTGTAGCTAATGAATTGAACTCTTTAAAAACTCTGCAAGAAACTATTACTAATCTAAAGAAAGAAATCTCTAAATTAAATCTAAAAATTTCATTGAACTATACTACTTTAAACCAGCTTAAAAAATCCAAATCTAATATAAATGTAACCACTTTAAAAATATTATATCATAATGCTAAATTGGAAATTGGAAAATTAGACAGAAAATTTAAAGAAGTTGTTAATTTTCATAATAATATGGTTAATAATAAAATTGTCTATATAGAAAAGAATGTATTAGAGATACAAAAAAATATTAATAAATTAAAAGATGAATTAGATAGTAATTTAGATAAAGAATCAGGACTTATAAAGCTAATATCAAACAAAGAAGCATTAGGTGACTATGAAAACCTTAATCTTAAATTACAAGACAAAAACAGAGATAAAGGTTTTAAAGAGGGGTTAATTCAAAATATTCGAGATATTAAATTGAAATTAGAAAAAAAAATGAAAGAGTGTGATAAATTAAACCAAACTATTGATAACTTTATCACAGATTACAAAGAAAACCTTAAAGAGTTTAATGTTTATTTTTCATCCTATTCAGAAAAGC
>JAPPIY010000320.1:0-254 GCA_026914095.1 Oligoflexia bacterium | reverse complement strand
AAAAATATTACCTTGCTACGAAAGAAAAATCTAATAATATAACTCGTAATTACATTTTGGATATGGGTAATTTGACAGAAAACATGGGAACAGGCAAAAAAAAAGCTCAGATATCTGCCCTTGATATTGCTTATTTAAAGTACTCAGAAAAAAAGCGTTTAGATGTGCCTTATTTTGTGCTTCATGATCAGTTAGAAACTGTTTTTGAAAATCAAATTGATACTCTTTTTGATTTGGCTGACAATATTGATGCA
>JAPPIY010000142.1 GCA_026914095.1 Oligoflexia bacterium | reverse complement strand
TGACAATAACACTAATTACCTCTTAACATGAGTCCACTATTTCAGCTCATACCAACTTTTTTAGCGCGCTTCAAAAAGAGTTTGAGACGATGGCGGGATTGGATGAGAAGGAGAGAGAGGAGTTTTTAGCGAAGCTGTTTTTGCCATTGGGGGCTTGGGGAACAACGGCCGTTCCGGCAAGGACAGCCTCTACAACCGTCACTAAAGTTGTTAAGAAACTTAAAGCTAAAAAAGCAAGTAAAAGTGGAGAAAAGAATCACGAAAACCCCAACCCTGCAGAAAAAGACAGCAAACAGGGAACAGCTCCTGCCGTTCAAAAAACGGCTTCTATAAACCCAGAGGATGTTCATATTAAAAAGACAGGGTATAACTCTGACACTCAATCAGATATTTTTGAAGTTCAATTTGTATCTTCAAATAATAAAGAGATTAAGTTTAAACTGGAGATTTCCAGTGATCAGCAGGAAAAAAATAAATTAGAGATAGAAGAACAGATAAAAGATATTATAGAATTTGAACAATTAGAAGGGGATTCAGCCATAGAAATAGCAGATTTTACTAAAAAAGAATATGACCTGTTGTCTAATATTCAAATAGTAATTTCAAAGATGTCTGGAGAGGTTTTTTACAAAAGAAACAGAATAACTTTTGATGAACTGCTCTCAATGGCAAATAAAGATTACAGAGATCAGGCCTTTAAAAATGCTTTGAAACAGTATAATGGCGGACATAGCAATGCAGGATGCTCTAAGCTAAGCTCTATTGGACCAGATAATATTCATATCACTAAAATAAGCCATAATAAACATGAAACAGATTATGAGATTCAGTTCAAAACCCAAAAGGGTAAAAAGATAAGCTTAAAGCTCACAATTAGTAAGGAGTTGGAGCCAGATGAACTGCCTCTTGATATCTTGAAAGAACTGGCAGAAAACAACTTAAAAGACGTTAACTATTTGATGAGCGCAAAACACAAGATGCAAATTGCTATCGGACAGATGCCAGCAGAAATCTTTAAAGGATTAAAAACTATTACATTTGCCAATTTCAAAAATATAGATGGTAGTGTTAGACCTCATACTATTAGTATGCAAAAAAGCACAAAAATTTCTAAGATTACAGGAGAACTTGTTACAAATTATGTTTTTCATAAAATACACCCTCGCCTACAGATAAATGAGTCTGTTATGAACGCCTGGCTAAGAGCGACTAAAGGAGATTCCTCTCACATGCAGTTATCATATTTTGCAAATAATGACGGTTTAATCGGCACTTTAGCCCATGAACTGGGCATGTTTTACAGAACAAAAAATATGGCCCTTACACCTCAGCCGAGATTAATTTGACTGATATAGATAGAATCCATAGGGAAAAAACTCCGAGAAACTGGCCGACAGCGATTAAAAAAGACGGCATAAGCGTTTCAAAATATGGAGACACCAATTTATCAGAAGATTTTGCCGAAGCTATGAAAGTTTATATTCAAACAGACGGTGGAACTAAAGACCCTCAAGCCTTAAAAGATTTTGCCCATCGCTTTGAGATTTTAGATCAGCTGATGAAACAAAGCATGCAAAAACGAGCCTCTGTATTTAGACGCTTCAAAAAAGCTATGGAAAAAAGAGGAATGGCTTTTGTAACCAGCACGGGAGTTTTAACTCATATAGTTGTGAAAGACACAGTCTATATTATTCCATCTCAAGAAGAGGATGAGCCAACCTTCAAATCTGAAAATCAAATCAGCAGATAATTAATACAAAAATAGCTGAAAAACTTTCTTTTCAGCTGATTGTTTTCAAACCAAATTGCACACTTAACTATCCCCTGCTTGTTTTTTTCAGATAAGACAGCAAAACCTCTCCGTAGCGATAAACAGAGCCTGCTCCTAAAGTGATAAGTAGGTCGCCTTCTTTTAGCTCTTTAGACAAAACAGAAATACAAGATTTTTCGTCTAATAACTGAACCGAAGGGTGTTGAGTTTTTTTAACAAAAGCTGAAGAATTAAAGCTCTTTAAAGATTTTTCGCCCGCTGGATAAACCGGCAAAACAAACAACTGATCCGCCTGAGAAAAGCAGGTTAAAAAACGAGCCCAGCAATTTTTAAATCGGGTGTAACGGTGAGGCTGGAACAAGGCCACCACTCTTCTATCTTTAAACTCTTCTTTTAAACTGGAAAGCAAAGCCTCTAACTCTGTGGGATGATGAGCATAGTCATCATAAAACAAGCAGTCCTTCCACTCTCCTTTAAACTCTCTTCGCCTTTTAACCCCTTTAAAATCCTTAAGCCCCTTAAAAATATCCCCCTTTTTTAATCCCGCCAGCCAAGCGCAAACCAAAGCGCCCAAAGCGTTTAAAGCATTGTAGTCTCCCTTTAAAGGAGTCTCAAACTGCCCCCACTTTTCACTTTTATAATAAACTGTATAATGAGATTTTTCTTTTTTTAACACAAAATCATTTCGTTTGGAAAAACCATAGCGATAGAGTTTGCTTGAAAAGTGACCGCCCAACACCTCTCTTACATTTTTACAGTCCCCGCAAGCTATAACCGCGCCATAAAAAGGAATCTTTTTTAAGAAATCATAAAAGTTTTTCTTTATCTCCACTAAAGAGCCGTAAAAATCTAAATGATCATCATCTATATTGGTTAAAACAGTCAATTCAGGAAAAAGATGATGAAAACTGCCGTCACTTTCATCTGACTCAGCAATAAACCACTTGCTATTTCCCAAACGAGCCGTTGATTGAAACAAATCCAAACGCCCGCCTGCCACCACAGTGGGGCTTTTGCCGGCGCTAAAAAACACACTGGCTAAAAAAGCGGTCGTCGTTGTTTTTCCATGAGAGCCAGCCACGACAATGCCTTGTTTTAAACGCATCATCTCTGCCAGAGCCTCTCCCCGATGAATGACAGGCAAAGAGCGATTCTTAGCCTCCTGCAACTCTACATTGTCTTTTTTTATCGCGCTGGAATAAACCACAATATCTGTTTTCTGATCCAAATGAGCAGGATCATGCCCAATACAAATGGGAATGCCTAGTTTTTTTAAGCGGGAGATTTCCGATCCTTCTTGCAAATCACTTCCTGTCACACGACAGCCTGAATTGTAAAGCAGTTCCGCCAAGCCGCACATTCCAATGCCGCCAATGCCTATAAAATGCAAATTTTTATTTAGCAAATGAACCATAATGATCTCTGTTTGAGTTTTTATCCTAGTTTAATTTTTCATCAATTGGCTTAACAGCCAATCAGCTATTCTATCCTCAGCTTGATAAATATTCTGCAAGCTCTGAGCCAGTTGTTTTCTTTTCCCTCTGTCTTTTTTAAGCTCTAAAATTTTACTTTTAAAACTCTCAGAGTTAAAATCTCTTTCTGGTATCATCTCCACACAATTTTGTAAAGATAAACTTAAAGCGTTTTGCAATTGATGACCCCCGGCGGAATGAGTCAAAGGAATTAAAACCACTGCTTTTCCAAAACAAGCCATTTCAGCCACTGAGCCAGAGCCCGCCCTTGAAAAAATCAAATCACACTCTTTATAATAAACCTGAATACTGTCACTAAAGGGAAAAGCAAAAACACCCTCTAAAGAATGATATTTTTCCCTCACCCAATCCAAAGACCTTGCGCCAGTTTGATGATAAATAAAAATATCTTTTCTCCAGTTCGTCTCTTCTATAGCTTGGCTAACCGCTTTATTTAAGAGCACAGAGCCTTGACTGCCTCCTAAAACTATAATTTTAAATTTATCTTTGGGAAATAAATCATTCGGACTGTTTTTTTGCTTTTGCCGTATCTGTTTCCTTAAGGGATAAGCCGACCAAATCTGCTTTTGAGGAGATAAAGACTTTACTTTAGGAAAAACAGTAAAAACTTGAGGCACAAAAGGCGTCAAATATTTATTAGCCAGACCTAAGCTTGTGTTGGCCTCCCATAGAGCTGTTTTTTTTCTCATAAAAAATCCGGCCATTAAAACAGGAAATGTTACACTTCCTCCTGTTCCAAAGATCAGCTCCGCCCGTATTTTTC
>JAPPIY010000085.1 GCA_026914095.1 Oligoflexia bacterium | reverse complement strand
GTATGGGCTTTGCCAAAGAGTTTGCCGTTTAGATAAGCCATTTGATCACAAGCAATGATTATATCTTGAGGATGCTTTTCTTTTGCCTTTAAAGCCTTTTTCTTGGCAATGGCATAACAAGAATCAGAAGGATTTTTAGAGTCTAATAGCTTCCCTTCATCAATATTAGGGACAAAAACCTCAAATTTTAAGCCCAATTTAGATAAAAGCTGTTTTCTGCTGGGAGATTGGCTGGCTAAAATGATTTTCATAACTTGTTTTTAAAAAAAACTTGTATTAAGTTCAAGCTGAACATGACTTATTATCATCAATTAGACCCGTTTTTCATTCATTTTACTGGAAACATTGGAATCCGCTGGTATTCCATGGCTTATATTTTAGCTGTTTTATTTGCCTATTTTGCCGGACAGCGCTTGATCAAAAAAAACCGCCTTCAACTTCCCAGTAGCAAATTGATGGATATTGTTGTTTTTGGAGCTATGGGAGCGGTCATAGGAGGACGCTTAGGCTATTGTTTGTTTTACAGCCCCGATTTATTCCTTGATTTTAAACCAATCTCCTTTTCACTTTTTAAATTTAATATTTCACTGCCTTTTTGGGGGGTTCTGAAAGTGTATCAAGGGGGAATGGCCAGCCATGGAGGAATTATAGGCTTCTTGATTTCTCAAGCCTTATATGCCTACCGCCACAAACTGTCTTTTTTCTCTCTAATAGATTTAGGAGCTCTAGCAGGGGCTTTTGGAATTTTTTTTGGCCGTATAGCCAATTTTATCAACGGAGAGCTTTATGGCCGCGTGGTGGAAGGAAGCGCATGGCTGGCGGTTCGTTTTCCATCAGAAGTTTTGTTATGGGCCAACCAGCCTAAACTTTATAAAAAACAACTCCTTTCTTTAAAAGAAATCGCTCCTTCTATAGATTCTATGCTGGTCAAAGTCCCCTCCCAGGAGCTTTGGGTGGAATGGGTGAATAAAGCGTCTTTATCTCCCGACTCAGTTTATAGCTCTTATATCTCTTATATTTGCCAATTGATTTTTCAATCCTCCTACCAATCCCCTTTTAAAGAGATGTTAGAGCCTTTGTTATCCCTTCGCTATCCCTCTCAATTGTATCAATCTTTTTTTGGAGGCCTATTGCCTTTTGCATTGATGAGCTTGGTTTGGTTAAAGCCAAGAAAGGCAGGTCTAATTTCTCTTGTTTTTATTATCAGTTACTTGTCTTTCCGCATTTGGACAGAATTTTACAGGCAACCCGACTATCATATAGGATTTCAGTTGTTTGATCTCACACGAGGGCAGTGGCTAAGCCTTTTACTTTATTCTATGGCAGGCGCTTATGCTTACTTTTTTTATAAGCAAAAACCAAAAGGATTTGGCTTGTCTAACTAGTCGGTATTAAAAAAATCCTAGCCTATTGAAATTATTTGTGAATTTATGATCTTAAGGAGATATTTATTATTTGCAAGAAATCCGATTAAAAAGCTCAAACAACAAGACAGACTTTTTCAGAACCAACCAATTAAAATAAATTTTAAAAACATATATTATCTTTTAACAGATTCATAAAAAACTTTTAAACAATTATAACAAATCAGGCTTTAAGCTCTTTATCCTGAAGAATATTGAGCTGTCTCTGGAAAAATCATAACCTACTGAAATCACTTGCCTATTTTTATTTTTCAAAGGAAAAAAACCAAAGAAAATTCTAAAAAAACTTAAAACCATGTAAAAAAATATTTCTAAATTCAATCCTATATTTTTCTACAAACCCGCCGTCAGCCGCTCTGCGCTTAAACTCATTCTCATTGTGAGCGATTTCTTACACAGCTCTAAATCTATAGTTTAGTCACTCACCTAGCTAAATTGATTTTCAACAACTGCTATTTATTTACAAATTGAGAAAACTATATTATAGTGTTATGGCTTTTAATAGCCAGTTAAGTTATTAAAAGCAGGATAGTTAACCAATGTATAATACATAGAGGAACTATGCGGATAAACAAGAACCGCTATTTTACACCGATTATACTTAAACCTTTATCCTCAACTTATTCCATCCTTTCCCGAAAAGTTAAACTCCCTCTAAAACGAGAATCTTTAGAAAAAATTTCAAAATTCAAACCTGATCCGTATAAATTTGCATTCCGTGTTTATATTGTAATTGCGCTCATTTTAAATTCAGCTGAAACAGCAGGAATGTGCGCCAGTGTATTTTCTGAACTTCATATAAAGCTTGATCTTCCCATTCGTATTGTAAGGTTATTACATAAAGAAGGAATAAATACTGTAGAAAAGCTAGCAAACAAAACTCCACGGGAGTTATTAAGACTGCCTAGCTTTGGAGACGCCTTTTTACATTCAGTAGAAACAGCTTTAGCTAAAAAAAATTTGTATTTAAAAGCCTCTGCTAGAAGTTTAGATCCAAATAACATATCTGTCTTAAAGCTTTCCGTCAGATCTTGGAACGCCTTGCAAGATGAGGGAATTAACACCATAAAAAAATTAGCAGATAAAACCCCTGAAGAATTATTGGGAATACGCAATTTAGGAATAGGCTCTTTAATGGAAATAGAGAAAACTTTAGCAAACAGGGATTTATCTTTAAAAGCTTCCGCTAGAAGTTTAGATCCCAATGATATATCCGCTTTAAGTCTTTCTGTTAGAACTCAAAATGCTTTGCGCGCCGAAGGCATCAACTCTATAGAAAAATTGGCAGACAGAATACCTCTTGAGCTGTTAAGAAAGATCATTCTTGAAAAAGAGCAAAAATAGTTACCTAGTCGGTTCTGAAAAAACACTAACCTATTGAAATCATTTGTATTGTGATTTTAAGGGAATAATATTTGCAAAAAAGCAAGCTTAAAAGATTTAGCCTGCAAATATACTGATCGGGCTTGAATTTTTCTGGTTCCAGCTAGACTCCCTCCCTCGCTTTCGCGAGGACAAGTTTTGCGAAAGTGACAGAAAGGAGTAAAAACTCAAACACGATCGGTATAAACTTGCAAAATTCAGTCCTGCATTTTGCCACAAAGTAACCTTCAGTCACATTGTGCTCAAAGCCTGTTCCCGTGGAAATGGGGGCCGAACTTGTTTTGCAAGCTTATTTGCAGGTTTTTGAATAAAAATCACAGTTTAAACAATAAAACAAAATTTTTCAGCGACGACTATCTAAACTCGCATAAAATATAGAATGATTTTAACATATTTTTTTACGCGTTTAAGCTTATTTTTTGTATAAGTGAAGATTATATACGAGTTTTTCAGCTTTTTCTGGAGATTCCCAATAAATCTCCTGAGAAAATATATTTTTGACGCTGTTAGAAAAAACAGGAAAATTCAAACACGCTTAGCACAACATTAAAGTGTAAATTTTTCACTTTTGAAAAAAATTTATTTATAAATATAGAAAATTGCATTACCATAATCCTTGCTGTTTTACTCTACAAATTTAATAGCTGAAATTGGAAAATGATCGGAATAGTCAACCAAAATGGAAAGTAGGCGGGTAACCGTGCAGATACACAAGAACAGTTATTTTAAGCTTTTGATTCGCTGTTATATTTTAATCCTGATAGGGTTAAATTCCCCGGCAACAGCAGGGATAGGAGTATGCGATAATTTTTTCTCTGAACTTCGCGTAGAGCTTGATTTGCCTATACTTGTTGTAAATACTCTGCGTAAAAAAGGAATTAACACGGTAAAAAAGTTAGCGTCTAAAACAAAGGAAGAGTTGTTAAACCTGCCTTATTTTTCAACAGAATATTTAAGGGAGGTGGAAATAGCTTTGGCTAAAAAAGATTTAACTCTGAAAAACGCATCTTCAAAAGTTTCCTCTAAAAAAAATTTACATTTAAACAACGCTAATAACTCTATATCCTCTTTAGACCTTTCCAACAAAGCTAAGAGCGCCCTATTAGCTGAAGGCATTAAAACTGTAGAAATGTTATCATCTAAAACCGAACAGGAATTATTGCGTATCCCCAATTTTGGAAAGGTTCATGACAACTTAAGCGGGTTATTTCTAAACATTTTTAATAATAACATA
>JAPPIY010000227.1 GCA_026914095.1 Oligoflexia bacterium | reverse complement strand
GCCTCTAAGCGCTTTGGAGAAACAATCAGCCAGTGAAGTTTCTGTGGCAGAGGTTAAACCCATTCCCTCAGATGTTTCAGCTAAAAGTGAATACAAATCTGAAGAAGAATCAGAAGAAGTTATTAGAAAAAAAATCACTTTTTTTATCAAATGGTCCTGGAAAATGATTATTTTGGGAGTCCTGCTCATTGGAGTCTATATTTTTTACAAAGAGTTTTACCAGCCAATGAAACAAAAACGGATAACTAAGAGCGATTTACACTCAAAAGGCTTTGCCTTTTATGAGGCGGGAAACTTTAAAAAAGCTTTGCCTTTTTTTGAAAGAGCTTATTCCAATAACCTTCTAAGCGCTGATGAAAAAATTTTACTGGCCAGTCTGCTCATTCAAGAAGACAAAATGTCAAAAGCCCTTATTATCAAAAATGAGCTTTTAGACAGCCCTTCTTTTAAACAGAAAAATGGCGTCTTGTTAGACAGTTTGCTGGCCTACTATCAAAAAGACTATTCTCATTTTAAAAACAAACTTGAAAAATTTATCAAAAACAGTCAAAACAAATCATCCATTGACATAGCCCTGCTCAATCTAGCTTTATTTAACTGGGAGACTAGGAATTATAAAAAATCAATAGATTATTTAGACCAGCTTTTAACAAGAGGCTTCGATAGAAATATTGTTTTTTATTTAACAGCATTAAATTTACTGTCTCAAAAAAAGTTGGATGAGCTGGAGGCTTATATCATTGAGGATCTATCTTTAGAGAAAAACACTTTTATTAAAGAGTTTAAACAGGAGTTTTATTTTTTATTAGCTTATATCTATATGAAAAAACAAGATAAGCAGAAACTGAACTCCTATATAACAAAACTTTTAAATGAAGATCCTTTTTTGTATCAAGAATACAGTTACAGCTCTTTTATAGCAAAAAATCACTTATTCAACTGGAATTACTTTTACATCCACTGCCGGGAAATTTTTGATTTTGCCAAGGATAATAGCTTATTTAAAGCTTTATATGGTTTTTGCTATCTGAAAGCCAACAACCTAAAACCCTCCGCTAATTATATCAAACAGGCAGTAAATGCAGAAGCTCAGAATCCTCTGTTTTTGGCATTGCATTCTTATCTAATTATGACAGAAGACAATGACGCCTTTCAGTTAAAGCAAATTTTCCCTTTAATCAATTACAAAGAAACGATTTTCCCTCTGCCTTTTATTTTAAAAGCCCGTTTTTTAGAAAACCAGGAGGAGTGGGCAGACGCCTTGTCAGTTTGGAAACAACTGCTTTCCTTTAATCCTAACAACTTATCGGGAGTGGCGGGAGTGGCCTTTAACAACTACCAGCTGGGGGATACGGCTGTAGGAAATATTTACGCGAAAAAAACACTTGCGGAATATCCTTATTATGTCAAAATACTGTCTTATACAAAATAAAGATTACCTCACAAATATTAATTAGTCGGCTATGAGACAGCCTCTATTTATCTTAATTTATCTTTTATATCTTTAGCTAAGCTCTCCAGATGTTTAAACTGATCATTTTTTCTCAATTTAAAATCTTCTTTAAAACTTTTATTGTTTAGTAATTTTCTTATATATCGCTCAAAAGCATAGACAGGCCCAAAAACCTTATTTGAGATGTATAAAAAGAACACGCCTACAGAGAAATAAATAATAACTAAAATAAAAAAACAATATGAGAAAAAAGAAAAACTGATTTGTTTTAAATTTTGCCCTTCTGTCAAGTCAATAAAATTTATAAATTGATAATTCAAAAGAATAAAAAAGGCGGATACCAATACAAATATAGAACTGCAATAAGCTAAAAACTGAATTTGAAATTTTTTCATAATAAGAAAGCTTTTTCTTCTCTCATTTTTTCTCCATATATGCTTCCTTAAACCAATCAGTTGAAATAAAATAGTTAGCCAGCCCAAGGTTTGAAAAATGTCGGCCAAATTAAAATAGACATTTAAGGGAGACCATCTTATAAAATCTATCACATAAAAATCTAAAAATTTATTTATAAAATTGCTTGCAAAACCAGCAAATAATAAACTTAAGCCTATTTGCAAGTAATAAAACTTCTTAGGTGTAAAAATTAAAAATACCACATAATAAAAAAGAAACAGCAAAAAAACAGCTGTTAAAGCCGGTTTTGTGAATAAATTGTTACTGACAAAATCCAAACCAAAAATAAGGCCATAGTTTTTAATAGGAGCCTGAAGAGAAAAGCCTAAAAAGCTCAAATCACCAGTTGAAACGCCAACAGCCAATTTTTTACAAAATTGATCTAAAAAAATTAGAAAAAAAACAAGACTGAAATTTAGAAAAATATTTTTATATGTTTTTAAAAAATTCATAAAAAGCTCAAACCAACAAGCTATATACTGATCCTGTTTGAAAACCCAGTATGAAAGTCATTCCCGCGAAAGCGGGAATCTCCAGGAAAAACTTAAAATTCAAATACTATCAGTATATACAATCTATGGAATTTGTCGCAAAATGTCAATAATAAACTTATCCTGCTGGAATCTCCAGGAAAAACTTAAACAAGTATGCAATTTTTAGAGGATTTTTAAGGAAAATAGCAACTATTAAGTCACACACTCCAGTAAATTATATTGAATTTTACCTGAAATTTCAGATTATAGGCCAATTCCTGTTTTTTGAGGAAATTCAGCCTTCTGCGGAAAGACGGAACAGACAAGGTTGAAAATTCACAGCAAATCGGTGTAAGACAAATTGTATAAACTATGGATTCAAAACTTTATTTGCGCTTTTGGCTCTCTTTTGCATTCTGTTTGTTTTGTGTTTTTATTTTTGCCTTTTCACTCTCTCAATCCCGATCTTTAAAAAAAGAAAAAAATTTCTTAAAACAAAACATCAAATTAGACAGTCTCTTATATTTAAATCAGCTGAATAAAAAACTAGAGTTTTTAATAGCTGGCATAAACCAGATTAAACAAGAGGGAATTATCCCAACTCAGAGCCATTTATCCGCGCTTCTTTTGATTCATCAAAGTAAAATAGAAAAAATTTATTTAGAGTCCACGGCTAATTCCCAAACAGACGAATTAACTAAACTCACAAAAATTATAGAAACCAGCCAGTTACATATAAATCCGGCTGATAAGCCAAAAATTCAATTTAAAAAAATAAAAGAAGACAATAAAAATTATTTTATATTGATTAGAGCTGTCTCAAAAGACAAACAAGAAATAGCTTTTTTTAAAAATAACAGCAGTTTTTTTAAAATCCCCGCCTTAAAAAATGAGGGCAGTCATTTTGTTGCAACAGACAGTAAAAATAATATTATTTTTTATAATGTAAAAATAAAAAGACACCGAAGAGATCAGCTTTTGGAGCGTTTTCTAAAAACAGGCGCCTCTAAATACATAACTATAAAAAATAAAAAAAAATCTGACACCGATCTTTATTATTTGCATAAGTGGGAGAAAACAAATCTATACCTCATAAGCCAATTAAAAAATTCAGCGCTTATTTCTAAATCCGCATTTTTTGCAAAACAGAAACACAGCAGGATCTTAATTCTAACTTTTATTGTTTTGTTTTGCTGTGGCCTATACCTATTTTGGCTGGAGCTGTCATCTCTTGCCTTGGCTTATACTTTTTTAAAGTCAGCTATTATATCTTTTAGCAAAGAGGGGGTTTTTCCTCTGTCTCAATCTAAAAATCCTCTGCTATACTTTTATAATAATCGGAACATTCTTTTAAATAAAAAAAAGCTATCGGATGAAGGGACAGATAAATCCGCAGACAAAACCTTTCAAACTATTATAAGAGCGGAATTGGAGAAATTAAAATCCCGCTATCCTAATATGACAGCCAGAGAAAACTTTAACTCCAATGTGAAAGTCTTTGGCTTTGAAAGATTTTTAAGAACAGTGATTCATGAATTATTATTAAACAGCTTAGAATCTATGGGAGCTATGGAAAAACAAGAAATTGATCTGACTGTTACAGAAAAAGAAAACAATCTAGTCTTTTCTATTCGCGACTATGGAATAGGACTGCCAAACAC
>JAPPIY010000323.1:2643-4043 GCA_026914095.1 Oligoflexia bacterium | reverse complement strand
AGCTGAAAAACTCTTGTATTTAAAGGCTTTCATGATCTATTCGCTGTTTTAAGTATATACCAATCCTGTTTGAGTTTTCCTGTTTATTCGTCATTCCTGTAAGAGTTCAGTCATTCCCGCGAAAGCAGGCCCTCGCGAAAGCGGGGGCGGGAATCTTCATTCAAACAGGAATTTTCAAACACGATCACTATATAATTCCTGTTATTTACTAAAAAATCTTGACTATGAGAGATTATCATCCAAAATAGCTTAGTAAAACCCTGCTGTATTATAATCTAACTCAAAGCTTTGTCTTTATGGAAAATTTAAGTTTTAAGATTTCAACCCGAAATGGCACAGGCAGTTTATCCGCCAATCAGCTTTTAACACGGATTCTTTTTCGCTCGGGTTGGGATGTAGGAGCTTATAATTTTTTTCCATCCAACATTGCAGGTCTGCCTTGTCTTTACAATTTGAGGCTGAACTCCAAAGGTTATACTGGCTTTACAAGTCCTGTAGATGTCTTAATCACTTTAAACCCTAAAACTTTAAAAGAGGATCTCAAAGAGTTGAAAAGCGCAGGGCTTTTGATTTCTGATCAAAAAGACAAACTTCAGCAGAAAGACTTAGAAGATTTTAAAGGGCTGAATTGGAGTTTTCCTTTTAAAGAATCTTTAAAGGAAATCTCCAACCTCTCTCCTAAACAGAAAATTTTGTTTAAAAATATGATCTATGTGGGTCTTATTTGCAACTGGCTCAAAGTGGAAAAAGAGTTAATTAGAAAATCGGTGGAGGATTTTTTTAAAAAAGGAAAAGGGAGCGAAATGGCAGAGCAAAATTTAAAGATTTTAGAAACAGCTTATAAGCTTGCTGTTAATTATGAATTTCCTTTTGATATTCCCCAAAAAAGATCCAGAAATAAAAAAGAGATTTTAATAGATGGAAATACAAGCTCTGCCTTAGGAGCTTTATTTGCCGGCTGTCAGTTTGTCTCCTGGTATCCTATAACCCCTGCCTCCAGCTTAGCTGAAAGTTTTGAAAAGCTGGCCCATCAATATCAAACAGACTCCAAAGGAAAAAAGAAGTTTGTCGTTTTACAGTCGGAAGATGAGTTGGCTAGTATCTCACAAGTGATTGGAGCCGGCTGGGCGGGAATAAGAGCTATGACGGCAACTTCAGGCCCTGGACTGTCTTTAATGGCGGAAGGGGCTGGATTGAGTTATTTTGCAGAGATACCTGCTGTTTTATGCAATGTCCAGCGGGCGGGCCCCTCTACAGGCTTGCCAACCCGAACTCAACAAGGAGATCTTTTATCGTCCTGTTTTTTATCTCATGGAGACAGCAAGCATATTGTCCTTCTGCCCTCTCATCCGGAAGAGGCTTTTAAATTCACGGCTCAAGCTTTTGAATTAGCCGAAGAA
>JAPPIY010000323.1:0-2633 GCA_026914095.1 Oligoflexia bacterium | reverse complement strand
CTTGTCATTGTTTTAAGCGATTTGGATTTAGGAATGAATTTAAGGATGAGCTCCAAGTTTCAAACCGATCAAAGCCCTTTAAAGCGAGGAAAAGTTTTAAAAGAAATGGATTTAGAAAATAGGGATTTTTCCGCTTATAAGGAAGCAGGAGATGGAATTTCCAGCCGCACTTTGCCCGGAATACAACACTCTAAAGGGGCTTACTTAAACAGAGGCTCTGGTCATAATGAAAAAGCGGAATATTCAGAAAGGCAGGAAGACTATAGCTGGAAATTGGATAAACTTAACAAAAAGTGGAAAACAGCTAAAACGCGAGTGCCTCCTTCTGTGATAGAGCTTTCATCAAAAACAAAGTTGGCTTTTATCACTTTTGGGCCTAATACCGACAGCTTGAAAGAGTTGAGAGATTATCTGTTAGAGAAAAACATTTCCAGTAACTTTTTACGAGTTCGCTCCTTTCCTTTTCCTGAAGATGTAGAGAGTTTTTTAGAGGAGCAGGAAGAAATTTTTGTCGTGGAACAAAATAGAGATGCCCAGCTTAAACAACTTTTAAGCGGAGAATTTCCCGAACACAGTTTTATAATGAAATCTATTTTGCAATATGATGGAAGACCGCTGATGTTTTCTCATATTAAAAAACAATTTAATAGTATCTATTTTGACAGAAAAATTAACAAAATAAAGGTTATACCGAGCCAGTTTGATTTTTGAAGTTTTGTCTAGAACGACAATAAAAAGCTTATGAGTAAAAATTATTCAAATAAAAGCCTTAAAACGAGTTCGGCTTTGACCACAAGGTGTCTGAAAGCCGCTTTGTGGCAAAACGCATGTCTGAAATTTTAAGGCTTTGTTTGTCCTTTTTCTAACTATTTGAAATTACTAGGAAAGTTTAATAAAATCAAATGTTTAACCTGCTACAACTTACCCCTGACTTCCCTGTCGTTTTTCCATTATCCCTACAAATCGCATCCAAATCACATCTAAAATTGTAAAAAAAGCTAAAAAAGTAAGGTTTTAAGTTTTTGCTATTTCTATATTGCTGGCATAATTAAGGACTAGCAGAGGACAGTCCAAAAAGCTGGAAAAAGTAAATAATTTATTAAAAACCCTACCTACATGTTTTTTTCTGGATTTTTCAGCCGTTTCACACTCTCCCTAATTACTACCGGATTTTAAAACAATAACAAAAATACACCATTTTTTTCATTTTTACTATTGACCAGTAAATAAATCTCCGATACATTACTTATATCTATCTCTTGACAGTAAGCTATCACCACTGATAGAGTGATATGCCGAGCTCAAGAGATTTTTTATTATGATTAAAACTGCAATTCTTGTTGATGGTGCTTTTTTCCTTAAAAGGTATAGAACTCTCTATAAAAAAAGCAATCGTAACCCCGAAAAAGTCGCTAATAATTTATATACGATATGCCATAAACATTTAATAGATAAAAGTAATCCAGATCAAACTGAATTTCAAGGAGATCTTTACCGGATTTTCTATTATGATTGTCATCCATTAGATTTTAAAATACATCACCCCATTACAAAACAGCTCATAGATTTTTCTAAAACAGATGAGTTTCATTTCCGCAAAAACTTTTTTGAACAACTAAAGAAAAAAAGAAAAGTTGCTTTGAGATTAGGCAGTCTTGCGACTTACAAGAAATGGAAGATTTCTTCTGACAATTTAAAAGCTTTATTAAAAAAAGATATTTCTGTTGAAAACCTTACAGAAAAACAAGTTAGTCTTGATGTTATTCAAAAAGGAACAGATATAAAAATAGGAGTTGATATTGCTTCTTTGGCTTTAAAAAAACAAGTGGATAGAATTATCTTAATTTCAGGAGATAGCGATTTTGTTCCAGCGGCTAAATTAGCTAGAAGAGAAGGTATTGATTTTATATTAGACCCTTTATGGCAACAAATCAGTCCTTCACTGCATGAACATATTGACGGACTTCGTTCTGTAGTTAAAAAGCCAAATTAAAATCTCATGAATCTAAAAAATGTTTTTGAATAGTAGAGTTAGCCCTTTAAATTATGAAAAAATCTATGAAAAATAATTTTGCTTTAAATATAGCAAAATATTTTATGGATTTTTTGGAAACAGGTTTTCATAGGGGAAGAACCCCAAAAAGAGTATATCAATCTATCAATGAAGAAAACTTATCAGTTGGAGTAAGTCTTAAGCCTTTTCCTAGAATACAAAAAGATATTCTAACAGCTATTTTTTTTGATAAAACCTATAAAATAAATGTAGAAAAAGGAAAATATAAATTAAAAATTAACCAAAATATAGTTCATTCGGTAAGAAACTATTGTGAAGAATTGACACAAAATAAATTAGATGAAGTTTTTCAAGAAATAAATTCTCGTTTAAAAGAGCTTGATATTGAATACAAATCTAATCCACAAGAAAAAAGAATAAAATCTCAGAAAACTTTAAAGGAGATTTTCTTTAAAAAGATTACAAGCCCTTTATTAGAAAAAATAAAAGACTCTCCTGATTTAAAGAGTATGATAAATTTAGAAGATGAACTTTACGATTTATTTGACTTAACTATAAATTTTATTTGGATTGTCCCTAAAAACTGGACAGTTGTTAGGCATCATTTTTCATACTCCTC
>JAPPIY010000224.1 GCA_026914095.1 Oligoflexia bacterium | reverse complement strand
AATGTCCAAACACAGAATCTTGAAAGTTCGCGAAATCAATGGTGGAGGTGACGGGCGTGGAAATAGAGGCTCTAAAAGGCTAAAATGAGCAAAAAACTTAACAAAACCCGCTCCTTTTTCCCTAGCATAACCGCTTATAACCTCTCACAACTGGAGTATCCCGTCAAAATCCCGTTAAAATTTTAAGTTTTTTGATCTCTAATCTGTTTCCACTTTGGAGGACAGAAAAACTCCCCTTTATCATCCTTCATTTTTTCAGGAAACTGGAATTGCTCTAAAACTTTGTTGGAAATCCTTTTTTGAAAATGGCTGACATTCTTCAATTCTATATGCATATTCCTACGAGGGCTTATAATTCCCACACTCTTTTTTAAATGTTCTTTAATATATCCTAATGGCGTCTTTAAATCTGTATCATTGGATATTAACACAGCACAATCAAACTCATCTTTAAAAGCATCCGCAACAATATGGGTAGCTATATTAACATCAGATTCTTTCTCCTCCCATTTGCTTACAGTAACAAGCTCGTTGCCCTCTGTGTATTTTCCTCTTTCATAATGACACTTCAGCCCTATTACTTGTCTTTTTCTAAATTGACCAAATATAATTTCCAAATTAGGAAGAGTTTCTAAGGCTCGCAAATAAATATTTTGTCTAATTACATTTGAAGAATCTTCTGACTTCCTTCTTACTTTTGCTGTAAAGTATTTGATTTTTATTATATCGTGCTGTTTTGGATTAAAGTAAAACTTACACAGTTTTTGAATGTTCAGCCACTTGTAAGGGGTTGTCTTCAAACGGTAGTAGAGATTAAAACCGTCAATGTAAATAATTATTTTTTTCATGTTCTAAATACGCGAAAGCAGGCTTTCGCCTGCTCGCACCCACCAGTCGAAACGAGTGGGGATGTCATCTCTTAGTATCTATATTGTTTATTATAAGTCAAGGATAAAATCAAAACAAATTACTTAGCCCTTTAAGCTATATTTTACATTAAAACCCTTTATTTACAAGGCTTTCAAGCTATTTTTTTATTCTCTATCAGCTATTTTAATATATTTTTTTCAATAAGTCAGTTGTTATAAATAAATAGTCCTTCGATAAATAGCTAAAAACACGAAGAAATTAAAAATCTGAATGATTGTTTCATATCTCACTATAAAGACTAAGTTTTCTTAAAGATCAAAGTAAATTTGATGATTTCAGTTATCAGAAATTAGAAGAATGCCTATTCATTATTGGAATGGGCTTGAGAGGCTTTCTATGTGGAAGCCTTGTTTCTTTGGTTTCCATACTTTATAATCAAAAATAAGCTGATTTATAAAAATGTTAATTTTTTATAAAAAATACTGGTTTTTCATAAAAAAATATTGATTTTTGACAAAAATTTGTTCATTATAGAAAATATGATTAAATATTTTAAATGGAATAACTTCTATTCCTTTAGAGATGAAGGTAAGATCTCCTTTGAAGTCAATCAAAATGCTCCTAAAACAAATGCATTTTTAGATCATGGTGGGATAAGGTTATCCAAAATAAACGGTATTTTTGGACCAAATGCCTCTGGCAAAACAAATATATTAAATGCTTTGTATTTTATATATAATTTTATAGTTAACTCCTTTCATTTTAACCACAAAGGTTTTCTTAATTACTTTCCATATATGATGAATGATGAAAACAGTGAATTTGAAGTCAGTTTTTTTATTGGCGAGGTTTGTTATATTTATTCTTTTACAGTTAATAAAGATTTTGTTTTATCAGAAAAATTACAAAAAAAAGATATAACAGATAATAATTTAAAAACTGTCTTTAAACGGCAAGAGCAAAGATTTCACAGTATAAATTTTAACAACAAAAATATACAAAACTTATTTAATCAGATGGTGCGTCCTAATGCTTCCGTAATTTCTGCTTTTTCACAAATTAATCAATTGGAAATGCAAAAAATAAGCAGTTTTTGGAAAAATAATATCATATTTCCACGATACCCTCATACTCAAGACATGTTTGGACTAGCGGATATTTCAAAGCAGTACAACCAAGAGCCTGATCTATTATCTGAATTACAAAATATATTAAATGATCTTGATATTGGTAAACATAAACTATTATTTAAGGATATGCCAGTGGATCATTCTAAAAACCTCCTCTTTTTACCTCTAGTAGAGCGTTATAACTCAAAACAAGACAAAAGGTATTTAATACATTTAGCTAGTGAATCTCATGGTGTTTTTAATTTATTTTCTAAACTGTTTTTTATTCTTAAGTCCATAAAAAATGGTGGATTAGTATGTATTGATGAATTGGAATCAGGAATACACCCTCAAGCTGTTTCAAGAGTCTTACATTTATTTATGGAAAATACAAATCAAAAAGGACAGATTTTATTCACTACACATATGACCCCAATCTTAATGGATTTAAACAAATATCAAGTTTATTTGGTGGAAAAAAATGAATACAATGAAAGTGAAACCTTCAAATTAGATCAAGTTGAAGGAGTAAGGCGAGAAGATAATTTATTCAAAAAATATATGGCAGGAGTATATGGTGGCTTTCCTGATATTGACTTTTAATACTTTTTTTTGCAATGAAACCAAGAATAAATTTGAGAAAACGCAGACAAAAAACATCTATTTTGATTTATTGTGAAGGGAAAACAGAAGTAGCGTTTTTAAAATATATAAAAAGCCTATATGTTGCAGGAGATCAAAAAAGTGTTCGCATAAAAAGTGAGAATGGTGGCGATATATTAAGTATGAGAAGACATATAACAAAATACAAAGACCATGCTCATATAGATAAATAATATATTTTATTGGATGGAGATCAAATAAACTCAAATAATCCCAATGAGGAAAACGACTTGGTTGTCCAACCGTGTATAGAAGGATTGTTTTTAGATATTCTTGATCAATCAAAACCACAAACAAGTAGAGAGTGTAAAAAAATGTTTGAAAAAAACTTTTTAAACGAAAAAAAGAAACTAAATCACAAGTCTTATCAAAAAATTTTCGACAGGAATAAATTAGAAAAAGCAAGGAATAAGATTCCATTATTGAATAAAATTTTAAAAATATTTGAAGCAGAATTAATATTGCTATAAATAGGTTATGAAACTGATATTTAACTTAATGATGCTTTTTAGCTTTGTGGGCTGTTATCCTCATTGGCAAAGCCCAAGCTATAAACTTGCCAGTCAAGCAGATAATTATTTGGAGAATGAAAGAGCAATTTTTTTATAGATTATGTTCTTTTAATGGTGATGCTTATTTATGTTTAGATGAAACAAACAGCTTTGAAAAATGTCAGACGGAGCTTAACAAAGCTAAAACTTTTCAAGCTAATAATAGAGAAGCATTCGCACGATTTGTTTCACCAAATACCGTTAAAGAAATGATGTTTTTAGCTAGAAAATTCCCAAATAAAAGACCTAGAAACGAAAAAGAAGCTATCAAGGTCATGAAAGAAAGTTTTTGGGATACGATACAACTATTTACACAACACGAATGGCCAGAGTGTAGAAAAATAGCAGGTCTTTAAAATCCAAGCCTCTGTCTCTGTCTCAATGCTAATCGGGAAGATATCAGCCAGAGGCGGAAAATAAGACGGGATAAGGCTAAAAAAATAAAGTCTGATTAAGTTATTGCCGATTGATATTTTATGAAATTCACTAAGAAACCAATAAGGCTTGATAAAAATAATAACACTAGAGTTTAAAATGTTTGATACTTTAATTGAACTTTGGCTTTTACCTTTTAATGATTATATTGTTTTAATTGTTTATATATATTTATCAAGCTATATACTTTTACAAACAAATGCTTTTTCTTATTTAAATTTTGAATTTAAAAAGTCTTCAAAGATTGAAAAAATTTTCTTTGCAACTTTAATTCCACTTGTATTTTTATTTGAGTTTTTTAGTTTTGGTTTTATGTTGTGGATATACTATCTTTTGTTTGTTTTGGTTAAAAAAATATTTCTTTTTGGTATGTCCCCCATATATGGACAGTTGTAAGGCATCAAGCAATGCGTTAAAATC